>JAPKCE010000110.1 GCA_028823075.1 Myxococcota bacterium | reverse complement strand
CTCATCTTCGGGGCGCCATAGACAGCCGTCGGATTCAGCGAGTTCTTGGTCGGTAAAAAATCCGGCTTGGCCCTGGCGAACGCGCAGGCGGATTTCGCCATTAATGCGGCAATCATAATGGAAGAACATGAGCCGAACATCGCCCTGTGTCGCATGCCCATCCATGTGAATATCATAGCTTAAGGTATCGCCAGCTTGAGGCAGACCTCTGCTGTAAGTCAGCTCACACCCCAGCAGCCGATAGACGCGATCGTTGCGGTTGGTGAAATCGACGCCCAGATAGGAGATGAGCATGAGGTCGGCCTGCCCAGATTCGATCATGATACCGGCCGGCATATGTCCTTGATGCATATACCAGGCGTCTTTTTGCACATCGGTTTCGGACCAGATGGTGCCCAGTCCCATGCTCCCGAGTTCGGCGTCTAGGCCGGTCACCCGATCGGCGAGCAGCAAGGGGGGTTCCGGCATGCGCACCTGGCGGCGGAAGCTATCTTGCGGTCTGAATCGCTCGCCGTAGATCTCGCTTATGTTACCGCTTGCGTGGGTTTCGAGTTGAGCCCTTGTGAAGCTCGGGCCGGTAGGCATTGGCGCCGCGTCAGGGGCTTGTTTAGCGGGGGTGATAGGCGCCGCGGGAAGCGCCGCGGGGGCTGGCTTTGTTGGCGAGGTGTCCACAACAGACGATGGTCTGCGCAAGTTGTCGCCGCTAGGTTGTACAGTCGAGCGCTGATCAACCAAGAGACCAATAGCCTGGGTCTGAAGTTGTAGGAACTGTTCATGCAGCGATGTTTGCAGTGCAATATGCTCGTTTTCGGCGAGCGTCATCGCCTGCAATTGCTGGCTAAAAGCTGCCACGGTAGGATGCATGCTCGGAGCTGTAGCGAGGGACGCAGACGCTACCGCCAGAGGGGCTACAACCGGGGCCCTTTGCTGCGGCGCAGGTGTAGCGAACGCTTTCGATGTGTGAACGGGCGCCAGTTCGGGCGCCGGCTGCATGGTTTGCCCTTCAGAATGCATCGAATTCGGCTCCGTTTCGGGAAAGGTTAGGGCGATCGGCTGCGGATGGGCGCTAAAGCGCTTACTCGGCCCAGCCGGTCGACTCGACTCGCGGCTCAACATAGAACCTGGGCGGTCGTGCGAACGCAGGGTCAAAGGCGCTGATGTGTCGATGCTTCGGCTCTGCGCTTCGCCGCTACGCTGCGCCTCGGCGGCCGCCAGTAGGGCCGACACAAACAGATCTCGCAACCCGCCTGCGGCAAAGCTGTCACCTAGTAAACCTTCGAATTTTACCGCTGATTTTGCGCTTTTATCGAGCTTCGGGTCGAGCAGCGCTAAGATCTCATCACCGGCAGCTTCGGCATCGCTCGCGCGTTTGAGCAAAAGCACCACCGCCGCGTCACCGGGCGCTCGTCTGTCACCTTCAATTTGCCCAAGCGCACCCAGATGAACGGGCTCACAACTCAGGTCAACGGCCGCCACCATCGCCACATCGACCTCGCCCACGCTAAGTGCCCGTTGTGCCAAACTCAAAGCTGTTAAGCCGCTGGCACGCCCTGAAGAAACGCTCCAACTGCCCGCTCCAAAATCAAACTGACTGTTGAGCCGGTTCGCTGGAATATTCGGCATATTTCCAACAACGCCTGCGGCTTCTAATGTGGGCACGATAAGGTCTGAAGCACGCTGTAACCAAGCCTCATGATCGACCGGGTCGAGGCCTTTGCGACGCAAGTGCTCGGCGAGGCGCCAGCGCAAGCCAAAGCGACACACCTCAACATCGGGCTCCATGCCCAGATACACGGCGCTGCGCTCCGGCTGATGCTCTTTTTGCTGCGCCATCGCTTCGCGAGCAGCCTTCAACAGAACCACCTGTTGACCCAAAGCCGCTTGAAGGTCGCGAGGCGGAAAGCAAAGACCTTTAAGCGCCAATTCAAACTCGCCGGTTTGAGCGCCTTGGGGACCGACCAACGATTCTTTCGCCAATAAACTGCGCAACAATTGAGGGCGGTCGTTGCATGGTCCCACCACCGCGCCGGCGGCGATAATGGCTACAGTGTCGTACTGCACCGGGTCCAACTCTGGAGCGACGAGCGAGGAATCGTCTTCACTAACAACAAGATGGGCGTTGTTACCGCCAAAGCCGAAAGCGCTGAGCGCGGCGACGCGGGGCTTCTCACTCGGCCAATTCTCCACTTCGCGCAGAACGCGAAAGGGTGTATTTTCAAGTACCGGGTTTAGTGGCTCGCTGTGCAAGCTCGGCGGCCTCTCCTGGTGGCGCATCGCTTCGAGAAGCTTGATTAAACCCGCGACCCCAGCCGCGGTGATAAGATGCCCCATATTGGACTTCAAAGAACCGATCGGAACCTCGCTGAGCCCGTCGAAAAGAGCGCTGCTGCTGCGGATCTCGGCGGCGTCGCCCACCGACGTGCCCGTGGCGTGACATTCCAGCATACCAACATCCGCGGGGCTCAAACCCGAACCTTTATATGCCTGGGCAAGGGCGCGTTTTTGCCCTTCCTCAGCCGGCGCTAGAAAGCCGCCTGAACGCCCATCGTTTGACAGTCCGATACCGCGGATCACACCGAAAATCGTGTTGCCGTCACGGCGTGCGTCGGCGAGGCGTTTTAAGGCAACGAAGCCAGCGCCCTCGGCCGGAACGAGCCCGTCAGCGTGCGCATTAAAGGGGCGACTTTGACCGCTTCGGCTCATGGCATTTAAGGCCGTAAAGCCCACGTGGATAAACAGGTCATCGGCACGGTTGACGGCGCCCGCGAGCACCAGATCATGCTCGCCATCATGCAGTTGGTCGCAAGCCATTTTAATGGCGTAGAGAGAACTGGCGCAGGCAGTGTCTAGACAGGTCACGCCCGGCGCTAAGCCCAAGGCTTGCTCAAGCAAAGCCGCGGCACCGCTTGAGCCAAAGCGGTTGCGCGGGTCCACAGCGGCGGTGTCGTCAAGCCATCGGCTTTCGGCGAATTCGGTCATGCCGGCTGACGGGAAACCGAGGTTGCCGAATACAGCACCCACGCGAGAGCGGTCGACGACGCCGAGGCGCGCGTCGCCGGCCTCGTTCAAGGCCTGGCGCGCACAATGTAGCGACCATAAAAACAGCGGGTCTAGCCCGTCGAGTTCACTCGCCGGCAGAGCGAAGCCCGAAGCATCCCAAACATCATCAAACCCACGAACATACCCGCCGCGATCCGACCAGCTTTTATCCGCTGAACCGGCGCCCGGTGCGCAGAGTAGATCGGCGGCGGGAGCGCGCCAGCGGCCTTCCGGAACGGCGCTGATTTCATCGCTGCTCGAACGTACTAACTGCCACAGGGCTTGGGGCGATAGGGCGCCTGGTAAGATACAAGAACGTCCAACGATGGCTATAGGTGCAAAGCTCATGATGTAGGCTCTTCGGCTAAGCGTTTGGACGCAGGATCACCCGCACATCTTTGAGTTCAGCAAAGCGAATACCGGCTTCGTTATGAAAGGCGACATCGGCAGAGCCGCTGGTCTTTGAATCCGCTCGGCAACGGGCAACGCAGCGAATTGTACCTTGGGGTGGTAGCTCAGCGAGAATTGCCTCGCCTATACCCATGGGCAGCACAGCGCCCCCCATAGCCTTGCGTGCCCAGAGCAGAACCATCTGCAAACCACCATCCATGGCGGCGACATCGGTGTCCCAACGTTCCCAGGCCCACTCGGCGGCGTGAACGCCCTTCATATGTCCAGAAATACCGGCTTCGCCCACCCCATCCAGGCCTTCAATCACTTGGAATTCGTCCTCGTGGAAGAGCACGTCGCCATAAATGGGATCGCCGTTCCAGGCCCGAAGCGATAAGGGCGGCAGTTTATCAGCGTCAAAAGCTTCAACGGGATCGGCGCTCATCAGGGCCTGAGCACTGTAGTACAAAACGCCGTCGAGCCCGCGCAGTTGAAGTTCGAGTAAGGAACCGTCGAGTTGGCGGCACTGGACCGCTAAGCGTTCGCCCTGCTCTTCGAAATTGCGCACCAGTAAGCCCTTCAGAACTTTGAGATCACGGATGCTGGTAAAGTACAGATCCGGACGAAAGGTACGTGCCACCCGGGTGAACCACTCGAGCGCCACAGCGACCGGAAGAACCACCTCATTGGCGATACGGTGTCCCGCCAAATAGGCGTGTGATTTAGCATTGACCGCGACCTCCAACGAAAGCTTGCGCGAGTCGCTGCCTTCGACCAGCAAGGCCTCAGCCCGCGGCTCACCGCCGAGCACCAATTCCACTTGTTCGGGCTGAGCGCTTTGCATCTCATCAGCGAACATGCGGGCGCCGATATCGAGGGGGATCATGGGCACGCCGAGACGCGCAAAATGAGCCTTGAGCTGGTCCGTGACCATGCCGCCTTCCCAAGGTCCCCAACCTAGGGATTTGACCAAAACCTCATCACCGCGCAGGCGAGCTTGAGCGAGCGCAACTTTGTTGAGCACTTCGTTAGCGATGGCGTAGGTGGACTGACCGTTGTTGCCGCAGCGCGCCGAGACCGACGAAAACATGCAGATAACCTTGAGCGGGTCGGCCTTAAGCGCTGTTAACAAAACCCTCAGACCTTCAACTTTGGTATTAAAGACGAGATCGAACTGAGCGTCGGTTTGTTCGGCGATCTTTCGGTCGGCGAGCACGCCGGCACCGTGAACCAGGGCCTTGATCGGGCCCCAATCGGCGCGTGTTTCGGCGAATACGCTTTCAATACTTTGCGCCTCGGTGACGCTGGCAACTCGATAGCGTGCCTCGCCCCCGGCGCGCTCAATCGCCGCCAAGGTTTGGCGAATCTCACGCCCAGCGAGCACGTTACCCACTTTTTTACCGAGTTCAGCGGGTGAGGGCATCGAGCCGTTCGCCAAGCCGAGCAACGCGCGTTTGAGTTCAGCATCGGTGGTAAGACCGGCGCAGCAGCTCGGCTCATCCACCAATTCGGAGCGACCGAGCAGCAAGAACCTGGCTTGGCTGCGCTGCGCCCATTCGATGATGCAGGCTGCTGTGACACCGCGAGCGCCGCCACTAACGACGACCACATCGCCCTTAGCGATACGCGCTTCGCCGCTTTTCACCAGGGTTCGAACCGACCGCGGGACCAAGCGCAAACCATCGGAGTCAATCGCCACTTCAACCTCACCGCCACCGAGCAAAAGCTCGTCGGCCAGCAACTTGGCTTGAGCCTTGGGGGTTCGCTCTTCACAACTCAGATCGATAGCTTTGAGCGAGGCCTGAGGCCATTCCTGAGCGGCGGTTTTAATGAGCGCTGGCAAGCCGGCTAGAAATGCACGCTCAGGCTCGAAGGGCGTCATACCAAAACTGCCGCCAGTATCTTGAACGCTGACGAACAGACCTCCGCTCTGACTAAGCTGAGGCGCTAAGTTGCGGGCGATAGCATAGGCCTCACGGGTGATCTCGATAGCTTCGTCAGCGTCTGCTACAACGCGTAAACCACCAAGATAAACCACGGATTCGGCATCGGTAGGCGGCGTTGCTACAGCCTGTGCAGCCACGCCGCGCCGCTGTAATTCTTTGGCCAGCGCTGGCGCAAGATCGCTACCGCAAACAAAGACACTAGCGGCGCCGAGCAAACCGGGTTGTGCCATGCCACAAGCTGGGCTGGGTTGCATTTCAAGGGCGTAACGACCGAGATCGTTAGGCTGCGGAACTGCTGCGACTACGCTGAGGATCGGCGTAGTCGCTTCGGGTTTTCCCGGCTCACCAAGCAATCCTCGGAAATAGTCGATGATCTCGGCAAGTGTTTGCAAAGCAGCCATGGCACCTGCGTCAACGGGAGGTAGCCCCGGCAGGCGATCCTGAACCGCAGACAGAATTTCCACGCGCTTGATCGAATCAATACCTAAGTCACCCTCCATGTTCATGCTCGGATCCAGCATTTCGGCGGGGTAGCCCGTTTTATCGGCGACGATCTCAAGCATGATCGCTTGCATATCACCGGCGCTGCTAGCTGGGGCCTGTGAAGGCTGCTCATCGCCCCCAGTCAAAGTGCGGAAATAATCGATGATCTCGGCGAGCGTCTGCAAAGCAGCCATGGCGCCTGCGTCGACTTCGGGTAGTCCTGGGATGCGGTCTTGAACGGCCGAAAGAATCTCCACACGCTTGATCGAATCAATACCTAAGTCACCCTCCATATTCATACTCGGATCGAGCATCTCGGCGGGGTAACCGGTTTTGTCGGCGACGATATCGAGCATGATCGCTTGCAGGGCAGGCTTGCTGACCGAGCCAGTAGGCGCTGCGCTTGGCTCTTGCGAAGACTGACCAGAAGCACCCGTCAAACCGCGGAAGTAATCAATAATCTCAGCAAGGGTCTGCAAAGCAGCCATGGCGCCTGCGTCGACTTCGGGCAGTCCTGGGATGCGGTCTTGAACGGCCGAAAGAATCTCCACACGCTTGATTGAATCAATACCTAAGTCACCCTCCATGTTCATGCTCGGGTCGAGCATCTCGGCGGGGTAACCGGTTTTGTCGGCGACGATATCGAGCATGATCG
>JAPKCE010000109.1 GCA_028823075.1 Myxococcota bacterium | reverse complement strand
GTCGGCGCAGCCGGTAAGGGGGTAAAATGCTAATTAATTTGACGCCAAACGCCCCCGTTTCAGAGCTTGAGGCCGAGCTAAAGCGACTCGGTGTTTGGTCGAGTAGATTACTCGATAGCAGCGGAAATGTTCGTAGTATTGCGCTTGCCCCCCATTCTGCTGCGGTCGCTCCGGAAACGCTAGCAAAGCTCCCGGGGGTGTCACAGGTTCTGGCTAGCGACAGCCCTCACCCTCTGGTCGATGAGCATGCGGGTCAGGCGGTTCGGGTCGGCGAGGTTTCGTTCGGCGAAGCTGCCCCCGTGCTCGTGGCAGGGCCTTGCGCATTGGACAGTGAATCGGCTGTCCACGGTATCGCCGCTATGGTCGCTGCAGCCGGTGGTAAGATGTTGCGCGGTGGCGCCTTTAAGCCGCGCAGTTCTCCCTACGCTTTTGCGGGCCATGGGCGGCCAGCCTTAATCTGGCTCGCCGAGGCTGCTCATGCCAGCGGGTTGATGAGCGTTAGCGAAGTGATGAGCGAGATCGAGGTCGAGGCTGTCGCCAAACATGTCGACATGGTTCAAGTCGGCTCGCGCAACATGCAAAATTTCGCGCTTCTGCGTGCTGTTGGCTGCTTGAAAATGCCGGTTCTGCTTAAGCGCGGTCGCGCCGCAACGGTTGAAGAATGGCTCCTTGCGGCCGAATACCTGTATGCATCTGGGGCTTCGGGAGTGGTGTTTTGCGAACGCGGCGTGCGCGGCTTTGACCCGCAAACACGCAACCTGCTCGACTTAGGCGCTGTGGCCTTGCTGCGTCACGCTTATGCGCTGCCGGTGGTTGTTGACCCTTCCCACGCCGTCGGGCGTCGTGATCTTATTTTGCCGCTAGCCCGGGCGAGCATCGGCGCCGGTGCCTGCGGCCTGATGGTCGAGGTTAATCCCGACCCCGAACTGGCTAGTTCGGACGCACCACAAGCCATCGGTGAAGCGCTTTTAGCTGAGCTCGGTGCTGTCATCAGGACTTCGCTTTGATGCAAAAAAGCAGCGAGGCCAAAGTCGACGGCAGCGGCTTAATGTTTGATCGTATTGCGCCGCGTTACGATCTACTCAATCGCCTCATGAGTTTCGGAATTGACCGCTCGTGGCGTCGTTTGCTGATGCGCTCCATGCCTCTCGAAGGCGCGCTTCTCGACGTCGCAACAGGTACCGCTGATGTCGCCATCGCCTTGGCTCGATTGAGCAACTCGACCACGCTCGTCGGGCTTGATCCGAGCGCTGGTATGCTCGAAGTCGGCCGAGCTAAAGTCCAGGCTGCTGGTCTGGGGTCGCGCATTGACCTTGTCGAGGGCGATGCTCAGGCCATGCCCTTCGCCGACAATGCTTTTGCTGGATCGAGCATCGCCTTTGGCATTCGTAACGTTCCCGACCGCCTGCTCGGTTTGCGCGAGATGGCTCGCGTTACCGCACCGGGTGGGCCCGTGGCCGTACTCGAACTCAGCGAGCCCCGCGGCGGTCCGATGGCCGCTTTGTCGCGTCTTCATGTCCATCATGTCGTACCCTTCATGGGCTCGTTGTTGTCAGGCCATGATGAGTATCGTTATTTACAGGCTTCAATTCAGGCTTTTCCTCCGCCAGACGCCTTTTGCGAGTTGATGCGAGATGCCGGTTTGACACAGGTTAAGGCGACTCGGCTGACCTTTGGAACGGCTCACCTCTATGTGGGCTACGCGGCCTGATTCCCGCGACCCACCCAACATACGACAAAAGACTCTGAGCGAAAGTTGGGAAATCGGCTACGCTAGGCTCGCCTAAATCGCTCGGAGGCTCTTATGTTGCGCTCGTTTGTCGCCTGTTCGTTCGTTGTGCTCGTGGCCTGTAGCCCGAAGGTCAACGCACCTTGTGCCGTGGAAGCTGATTGCAGCAGCGGCTTTATCTGTGCCGAGGGGCGCTGCTCTGAAGCGCCGAGCCCCGATGCAGGGCAACAATGCGCCAACAGTTTGGATTGCAGCGAACCGAACACCCGTTGCCGAGAAGGGCTCTGCGTTGCGATTAGCAACGACGCAGGCCCCGGCGGTGACACGGGTGTGAATCCCGCGGGTTGCGGCACCGGCCCAGCCTGTTCGGACCGCGTCATTGGCGGACAGCCTTTAGAGCGCTGCATCGAGGGCGCCTGTCGGCAATCTTGCTTGAGCGACCGCATGTGTCGCACCTCCGAAGCTCCCATCTGCGTCGAGGTCGAAGGCGCGCGCAGCTGCATGCCGGCTGAATGTGAGGTCAATAACGACTGTGACGAAGGTCAGGTCTGCTTGGACAGCCGTTGTGCCGATGTCGATTTTTGCGATGGTAACGACGACTGCGCGGTAAACGAGATCTGCAACGGCAGCGGTTTTTGCCAAGAGCGCGACGGTTGCATGGTCGATTCCGACTGCGGTGATGAAGAGACTTGTAACGAGGGTTTTTGTTTCTCGGCGCCGAGTTGCGAGGACGAAGCTTGCCCGGCGGGGCTCGATTGTGTCGCGGGCCGCTGCGTCGAAGGTATTTGTCGAAGTGCCGAAGACTGCGAGGCCGGACAAATCTGCAGCGCTGGCGAATGCGCTACACCGCCGCAAGTTGACCCGCATCGCATCGTCATCGTGACCCCTTATGGTATCTGCGCCGGTGGTGGCGAGAGCGCTTGCCGTCTGCCTTTGTCGCCGGGCGCAACGGCCCAGCTTACGGCGATGGCCCTGGACGTGAACGGGCAGGGAATTGCTGGAGTTAATGTGCAGTGGAGCTCCGATGCCAATAACCGGGCGAGCGTCGACGCCTCCGGCGTGGTCACCGCAGTGGGCGCTGGCGAGGCGCGCATCGATGCGGTTCTTGGCCAGCTCAGCGCCGATCGCACCGTTCAAGTGATCATCGAAGCCGCTCCAGAAGAAGATGCGATTTTGGTGCTCGATGAGCGCGGGCGAGGTTTGAATGGAGCTCGCGTTGCCATCAAGCAGGGTGACCAGGCTTGGCGCTATATGCCCGGAGCGACGCATGGCGGCGGACGTTTGACCCTCGACAATCTCGTCGCCGGTGCCGTCGATATTTCGGTGCAGGCCGATGGTTACGAACAAACCATGATCGTCGCCGCGCTGAGCAAAGGCGTCGACCCACTGTATGTCATCTTGCCACTTATGCGCGACCGTTCAGCGCGCGCCGCCGGCTACCGCGCTCGGGTCGATTTCTCGGCTGTCACCAGCGTAGGCGATGGGCAGCTGTCGCTAAGCGGTGCCAGCGTTCCCGATCTGCTTAGCTTCGATCTCACTGCCTTTGCGGGTGACACCTTCACCAGTGAAGTGGCCATTCCCGGCCAAGGCGCGCAGGCCGTGCCCTTGCCTGGCAACGTCACCTTCTCTGCCACCGTTTTCGGCTTTCCCATCAACCTTAAAGACACCGCCTATTCGCGTGGGGCCGCGGGCACGCGCAGCGCCTGGTCGTTTGCCGGTAATGTCGACCCGCTGGCTCTTTTCGGTCGCTTCCAAAATGTGCGCGGACCTGGCGATGCGGTGATGGCGATCTTCCCTCTGCTCGGCGCTTTTGAGCATGGCCTGGTCGCCGGTTTGCCGCTGGTCGAACAGGATCTGATCATCGATACCACCGACATCAACGGCAATGGCGACCGAACGGAACTGCTGCCCGATTGGCGCTCCTTCGCTCTCACCGAATTTCGCCCGGCGACGCGCCAAAATGGTCGTACCGAATTACAAGTCCCGGCCGCCGCTGGCTCGGAAGGGACCATTTTAACAGGCGGTATTTTCCATCCGGGTACGGGCTATACGCCCCTCGGTATGTCGGCGCATGACGGCACCGATGCGGCTTCGGTACCTTTCACCATCGCTCCTGCCTACGGTGGTTTGGAAGGTCACGACTATGTGTTTGCTGTGATGGCCCTCTCCGATCAAGGCTCGAAAATGCGTGCTCAACTGCGCCGCAGCAACCGTTTGGATAACACCCAACCCTTCGCTGCTCATCTCGGCCTGCCGCAGCTTCGAGCGCTTGGACAGAGCGTCAATATCAGCTCCGTTCGCGGTGTCGATTTGGTCCGTGTGCTCGCCAAAGGGCGTGACGGTGCTCTGCGTGTCTACGCTACGCCCAACGAGAATGGGGCGCTGAACATCGAAGGTGCGCCGGGTCCGCAAGGCCCGCAGCAGCGCCTCGCGGAAGGCACGGTCGAGATCATCAAGCTAAACGGTTTACCTCAGGGCGTTGCGGTTTTGCCTTACCTGACCAGCGGGCAGGGCATGGTCCTCTCCAGCATCGGCCAGCAAGCAACAGCTTTCGCACGTTCCGCTTTCTAAGAGCCCCGGGCTTCGCCGTTGCGGCGTCGGATGCGCATGGCCGCAACAGGCGCATTTTAGCGTAGAAAGAAGCGCCAAAACCGGGCTCTAGATGCGCAGGAATTTTCGCAGTAAAAAGGGCTTGTTTCGGCAGTTTACCGGGCCTAGGCTGCACCGCCGCAACCTAAGCGGACCAAGGAGAAAAATATGAGCGTTCAGGACAAAGTTATCGAAATTATCGCTGACCAGCTTGGCGTTCCAGCCGCCGACGTCACCCCAGAAAAGAGCTTTGACGAGCTTGGTGCCGACAGCTTGGCAGTGGTCGAGTTGGTCATGGCTTTCGAAGATGAATTCGACGTTGAGGTCGAAGAGTCCCAAGCCAGCGAGTTGAAAACCGTGAAATCGGCCATCGATTTCTTGAACGGCCTAACCAGCTAGTTTTAAAGCAAAAGGAGCGAGCGCCATGAAGAAGGTGGTCGTAACTGGGCTGGGCATGGTCTCGCCCTTAGGCATTGGCGTTGCTAAAAACTGGCAAGAGTTGACGGCTGGACGCTCGGGCATCCGGCCCATCTCGCTTTTTGAGCCAGACGACGGCCTTGTCACCAAAATCGCCGGTGAGGTTCCTGACTTCGACCCCACCGCGTGGTTGTCGAAGCCCGAAGCTCGTCGTTACGACCGGTTTTTGCACCTCACCTTGGCCGCCGGCCTCGAGGCGCTCGAAGACTCCGGTCTGGTTATCGACGAAGGAAACGCCAGTCGCGTCGCCACCATTCTCGGTGTCGGCCTCGGGGGTATGCCCTTTCTCGAAGAGACTATCGGTAAACGCATTGAGACGCGTAAACTGCGTCGCGTATCGCCCTTCTTCATCCCCGCGATCATCGCCAATATGGCGCCCGGTTTACTCAGCATCTACACTGGCGCTCGCGGTGAGAGTTGGACTGCAACCTCTGCCTGTGCCTCAGCAAATCATGCCATTGGTTCGGCTTTGCGCGCCTTGCGCAGCGGCGCTTGTGACGCTGTACTCACAGGCGGCTCGGAGGCGGTGGTTTGTCATACGGCCATCGCCGGTTTCAACGCCATGAAGGCCTTGAGTACGCGCAATGATGATCCGGCTACTGCGTCTCGGCCTTTCGATGCTGATCGCGACGGGTTTGTGCTCGGCGAAGGCGCCGGCGTGCTGGTTCTTGAAACCGAAGAACACGCTCTTGCTCGCGGCGCCCGCATCTACGCCGAGGTGGCCGGCTTCGGTGCCACCGCCGATGCCCACCATATTACCTCGCCGCGCCCGGACGGTGATGGCGCAGTTCAGGCCATGGCGCAGGCCTTGCGAGATGGTGGAATTGCCAACGAACAGGTGGGCTATATCAACGCCCACGGCACCTCGACAGCGGCCAACGACCGCATGGAATCAGCGGCAATCCGCAAGCTCTTTGGTGGCCATTCGAACGACCTAGCGGTCAGCTCAACGAAGAGCATGACCGGTCACCTGCTTGGTGCTGCTGCTGCCATTGAGGCTATCTACAGTGTGCTGGCCCTGCATCATGGCGTCCTACCGCCGACCATTAATCAGTTCACCTCGGACCCCGAATGCGATCTCGATTACATCCCCCATCATGCGCGTCAGAGCCAAGTTGAGGTTGCACTTTCGAACAGCCTAGGCTTTGGCGGCACCAACGCTGCGGTTGCTTTTCGCCGCAATTCATAACCGCCAAAGGAGCGATTCATGGGCACTGTCCACTTTGCCTCGGATCACGCTGCTGTAGCCTTGCGCCTCGAGTTGGTTGAGCGCGCCGAGGCTCTGGGTTGGAACGTCGTTGATTACGGTCCTGAGACCAACGACTCTATCGATTATCCGGATCAAGCCCAAAAGCTCGCGCAAGGCATGCTCGGTGCGTCTGAAGATTTGGGCGTTTTAGTCTGCGGCACAGGCATCGGCATGAGTATGGCAGCGAATCGCTTTGACCATCTGCGCGCCGCCGCGGTCAGCGACCTGTTTTCAGCTGCCGCAACGCGTGCCCATAACAACGCTAATGTGCTCTGCATGGGCGCGCGCACCGTTGGTCCCGGACTGGCCGCAGAGATTCTTACCACCTTCCTCGCCACTTCATTCGAGGGCGGGCGCCACCAGCGTCGCCTCGATAAATTCCCGGCGGGCTTAATCCGAGGAGATACCCATGACTGAACTGCTCAAAACAGATCCTGAAATCGCCCACCTTGTCGCCGCCGAAGTGAGACGTCAGCAAGATGGCATCG
>JAPKCE010000108.1 GCA_028823075.1 Myxococcota bacterium | reverse complement strand
CGAAGCGACCCCGCTGATCGAGCTTCAAGGTGGCGAGCCGATGGAGGATGAAAAGACACCATTAGTCCAGGGTGCTGGCTCTGATAACTTTAATGAAGATGAGGTCACAGGTGTGGTGATGTCGGCTCGCATCCGCTTACCGCGCAGCGGCCTGGAGGAACTCGACACAGCGATCGCCGATCTCGAATTTGCTCTGGCCCATATCACCGAGCAGGAACGCCGCTTGTTGGCGGTTTTATCAGCCTCGTTTATCAGCCTTTTTCTTCCCTGGTTTCAGCTTTCAACCAAGGGCGAAGCTTTACCGCCAAGCCCTATGTCCGGGGTCGAAATCGCTGGTTTCAGCGCCTTGACCTTACTTGTCTCGCTGGGTGTTTTATTGCTCGCTGGCGAGGCAACTAATCGTTTTCTTAAAGGCTACCGCTTGTTGTTCCAGCGCTTGCTGCTCGCTTTTTTGTCACTGCGTTTCATCTTCGCTTTGGTGAGCGACCCCATGCCTGGCATTTACCATCGTTACAGTCTTTGGGCATTAGTCCCGGCGCTGCTTAGTGTGACAATGGTTTTGGCGATTTTCGGCGCGCTTCCGGCTTGGCCGCGTCAGCGCCCCTTGCCTCGCGCTTAGCTGCATATTAGCTGAGCGCGGCAACGCGCTTTTGTTTGGAGAATTTCTCATGCGTCTTCTGTTTGTATCTCTTACTCTTTTTGCCTCGGCCTGCACCACCACGCCGGACGACCCGAATGAACAAATGTTGGCAGATCTCGCCAGCGAGGATGCCAAGGTGCGCGTCGCCGCGGCGGAAGGTCTGCGCAAGGTCAGCCTGCAACTTCGCAAGATGGAAGGAGCCAGAGAGAAGGTTCTAACCTCTTTCGCAGGTGATGGTTCGCACCGCGGCACCCTGGCGATGGTGATGGGGCGGGCCTTCGGTGAAGAGATCGTCCCGGAGCTGCTCAAAGGGCTGCGTATAGAAGGGTTGGTGCCAGTTACCAGCAGCGAGAAAGAGGCGAACAACGCCAACCGCTCGATCGGTACGGCGCTTCAGGAGTTGGCCATTAACCACGGAATCAAGCTTGGTGATGGAGTTTCTGAAAGCGTCGCTCGTTATGCGAATTCTGGCGATATTCAGACGGCACTGACCTTTATCGAGCTACTCGGCCTGACCGGCTCTAAGCGTGGCACCGGCGACCTGCTCGAGATGATCGCTGATTCGGACAACAACTTCATCGTCAAGAATTGTGTCATCGCCCTAGGTAATATTCGCGACCCCGCGGCCCTCGATACGCTCATTGAGCATATGTTCCGTGAGCGCATGGGTGTGAGCTTTTACGCTGAGGCTTCTTTTGCCCTGTTTCAACATGGCGGCGTCGAGGGTTTACAGGCCAAGCTTGAGACCGCTTTTGCCGGCAAAAACGAAAAAGTGAACGACATGATGAAGGGCTCCAAAGCCTGCCAAGATGCCAAAGGTGTTTGCTATATTATCCAGGCAAAAGTCGCCGAGGTGATGTCGGATGTCGGTCTTAGCGATGCGCAAGTCGTTAGCCTCAACAAAATAGCTTTGAGCAAAGGCGCCAATCAGCAACTTGTCACCAAGATCATCGAGGCCCTCGGTCGTACCGGTTCGGCCAAGGCTGTTCCCGAGATCATGAAGCATAAAAGCAATCTCACCGTACGCGAGTTTGTCGGTCGCTCCATCGCCCGCATTGGTGACCGCAAGGCTGCTTTGGCGCTTGCGAAACAGGGCTCTCATCGCAGCTTCTTAGCCGACGCTAAAAAGATGGGTTACGGAGCTGAGGCTGCGTCGAAGTCCGAGTTGGAGATCCGTCGCTTTACTCTGGAAAACGCTTCTCGAGCCGGCGACGATAAGGTCACCAAAGAAATCGAAGCGCAGATCAAAGCCGAGAAGGTACCTAAGATTCGAGCCATGATGGAGCAGCAATTAAAGCGCTCTACGGTTTACGATAAATGCAAAGCCGATATGGGCTGTTATCGTAAGCTTTTATACAGCGACGAGCCGATGATCCGCGAAAAAGCCGCTTACGAAATCGCCTATGCCCGCGATGAAGGGAGCATCGGCGAGTTGGTAAAATCCATCCATTCCAGCGTTGATAATACGAACGAAAGTCGCTTCGCTAAATTCTGGGCGCTTTGGCAGATCGGTCCGCAGAAAGGCAAAAAATACCTGAAGCGACTGAGCAAGATGGCCGAGGTCGATAAAAAGAATCAGGACTATGTGCGCATCGCCGCCGAGGTTGAGCGTTTAGTCGACCGCATGCGGCGTTAGCCCCGGCGCCAGAGTAACAGAGCTAAAAACGCAGGGCCGCCGAGCAGGGCGGTCAAGATACCCACCGGTAACTCGGCGGGTGCCATGACGATGCGCGCCGCAGCATCGCAGAGGGCCAGCAAGCCAGCGCCGAGCAGAATGGCTGCCGGCGCTGTGCGGCGCAAGTCGTCGCCGACCAGCCGTCGCGCCATATGCGGAGCGATGAGCCCGACAAAGCTAATCGGGCCACACAGCGCAACGATGCAGCCCGTCCAGAGCGCCACAGCCACCAAAATGGAACGTTTTAAGGCTTCGATTTCCACCCCGCGAGTCTGCGCCCAATCGTCCCCGAGCTGCATGAGGTTGAGCTGAGGTAAAAGCCATACAAGCCAGGCGAGTCCGATGGCGCTAGGTGCTAAGGCGAGCAGGCCGTGACGCAGCCCGACCGAGGCTAAACCACCCATGGTCCAGCGCAGCATCGCTGTCGAGGTGGCGCGATCGGCTAGATAATGCAGCAATAAGACACCAGCAGAGGCGCAAAGGGCGATGGCGATACCGCTAAGAACCAAGCTTTCAGCGCTGAGTCCGGCGCGCCGGCGCAAGGTCAGAACTAAGCCCGTTGCCGCCAAGGCTCCGACCCAGGCGCCGGCGCCGAGCGCGGCTTGTGGACCATCGAATACCAAATGCGTAGCCGCCGCTAAACCGGTGACGAGTAAAGCGATAGCGGCGCGCCGATCAATGGCCCAGGTGAGTCGTGCCAAGAAAACTATCGCTATCAAGGTCATGGCCCCGGCGAGTACTCCGGGGATAAAAAGTTGAGGCGCCAGAATCATAACTGCCGCGGCGCCCAAAGCCGCTCCCGAGCCGACGCCAAGGGTATAGGGAGAAGCGAGCGGGTTGCGCAGCAACACCTGCAACAACAGCCCACAGGCCGCCAAACCACCGCCGGCGCTTAGAGCGAGTAAAAGGCGCGGTAATCGGAGGTGCCAAGCGATGAAGGGGTCGGCCGGCCAGCCAAGCCCCGTGGCGCCAACGAGCAGCGCTGCCGCACAGCCTAAGACCAGTAAAAGAAAAGGTAGAGATGCGGCGATCAAGGCGAAACCCCAAGCAATACCAGGTGGTCCGCTTGTGGGTGGCGGAAGCGTTGCAAGGCCCCACCAAAAGCGTGTTCAAGGGCATCGCCGGCCAAGACGCTGTCGGTCTCATCGTTAGCGAGTAGCGATTGTTCGCCTAAGAGCAAACAGCGGTCGGCCCATTGCGCCGCCAGATTTAAGTCGTGCATCACCACCAGCGCACCGCGCCGAGGGTCGACCCCGAGCCACGCCTTCAGCCCCGCCATCAACTCAGCACAATGCGGTAGGTCGAGTCCGGCGCAAGGCTCATCGAGCAACAACCAAGGGCTACCTTGCGCAAAACAAGCGGCGAGGCAGGCGCGACGGTACTCTCCGCCGCTCAACTGCTGACAAAGACGATTCTTGAGCGGCAGCAGGTCCAGTAACTCGAGAGCCTCGTGAGCTCGCTGTCGGGCCTGTTTCGAAGCCGACCAGCGCTGTGGAGCATCGGCCCCGAGCAAGGCGAGTTGCTCGACGCTCAAGGCCGGCGCTTGCGGCAGGCTTTGTGGCAGCATCGCCAGTTGGCGTCGGCGCTCATGCAAAGTCAAAGCAGCGGCTCCGAGCAAGGTCCCAGCGCTCGCCGCATGCAGACCTGCGAGGCAGCGCAAGAGGGTGCTTTTTCCGCTGCCGTTAGCACCGATAAGAGCGTGCAGAGAACCCGCTTGTAGTTGCAGGGTAATATCGCTGAGCACAGTTGTCTCGCCGTAGCTGAGTCTTAGACCATGCCCACCGATCATTGCAGAGCCGCCAGTTTCCGGGCCAGTTCAATGAGCCGGGGACCGGGTCGTAGCAAGGCCTCCCCACTCCAACGAAAAAGCTTGTTGTGGCGCACGGCTGGAATCTGATTGAGCGCCGCCCAGCGCTCGTTCATCGGCTTGGCATCATCGCGGTTTTGACCATTCAACTCGACGATGATTTCAGGCGCTAAAGCGATCAAGCCTTCGGCACCGATTTGAGCATAAGCCGGACCCGCCGAGCGCGCATTTTCCAAACCGGTTTGCTGCAATAACTCTCCAAGCCAGCCGCCCGGCCCGGCGGTCCAGACGCTTCGCACCGGACCTTCAGCGCCCGAAAAAACGAGCAGAACCCTTTGGGCATTGCCTGGGGTTTGGCGTTTTAGGCTCTTTAATTCTTGACGCAAACGAGCCGCCAAAGCCTTGCCTGCTAGGTCTCGGCCGACCGCCACGCCAATTCCTTCAACGTTGAGCAGGATATCGCTCAAGCTTCCTTCCGAAAACTGAACCACTTCAAACCCGGCTTGTTGCAGTTTACCCCCGGGGCCATGTTGGGAATTGGAGCTAAGAATTAAACTCGGTTGTAGGGCGCTAATCGCTTCGACCGGTAGGTCTTGTACCCCGCCGAGTCGAGGCAGTTGGCGAGCGTCCGGGGCGCTGCAAAACTGGCTGATGGCGACTATTTGGGAGGCGACTCCTAGGGCAGCTAGCGTATCCGTAATCGCTGGCGACAGGCTGATTAGCCGCGGCGTTTCACTAGGGACTTTGACGGTCTTTGCCTGACAGCCCAAAAGGGTGAGCAGCACTAGGGTACGCAGAGCCATCGCTTCACCACTTCAAAACTGCGCGCTAAATCGCGGCGTTTAATGCATTCACCCGCTTGATGAGCCCAGGCTGGATCGCCGGGGCCAAAATTGATCCCCGGGATGCCGCGCTCGTCTAATTGAGCGACATCCGTCCAGGCCTGTTTTGCCTGGCGTTGGAGTTCACCGGCTTGGACCAAACTGGCGAGCAAAGGGCTCATCTCGGCGACCTCGGCACTGGCTGAGTCGTCGAGCCATTCCAGTTCGGCTCGTCCATCGACCCAGGCGTAAAACTCATCGTAGGTTTGCTGGGCGCTACGCCCCGGAACAAAGCGCAAATTAACGTTCATTTGAAAACTCGACGGAACCGAGTTTCGGCTCTTCCCGCCTTGAGCGAGCGTCACGGTGGTGGTGTCGAAAAAAGTCAGCCCACCGTGAAGCGACGGGCGAGGCTCCAAGCGATGTAAAGCCGCGAGCAAAGAGGCAGCGCCGGTAATCGCATTGTCGCCTTCCCAGGGCCGCGCTGAATGACCAGCTTTACCTTCAACGGTTAGGCGCACATGCAAGGAACCGACACAGCCAAGCTGCAATTGGTTCGCCGTCGGCTCCATGCAGATACCCAGTTCCAATTGGCTCAAGTCAGCAAAGGCATCGAGTAAAGGTGCCAAGCCATTATCGGCGATTGGCCCCTCTTCGGCGTCATAAAATACCAGTACAGGTTCCGCGCGCAGGCCTTGCTCTGGGAGCGAGCGAGCAAGCTCGAGCATTACCGCCAATCCGCCTTTCATATCGCAAGTACCCGGCCCGTAAATATAGGTTTCGTCAACGGAGATCGGCGCCATTTCACGATCGGTGACGACATCCAGATGACCAAAAAACCCGATCTGAGGAGGGCCGTTCTGGGGCCGGTCGGCGACCAACGACAAGCCTTCTTGGCGGACTCGCCAGCCTGCCTCTTCTAGCCAGCCCCGAAGGGCCACAGCGAGCGCCTTTTCACCTCCGGTGGGCGAGTCGATTTCGATGAGGTCGAGCAAGGATTTTTCGAGGCTTGAGACCCCGATCAAGCGCTGACACCGTGGTCGCGCAAAGCCGCGTTTAAACTCGTTTTTCGATCCGTACTGGCGCTGCGTTCGCCGATGATCAAGGCGCAGGGCAGCAGGTATTCACCGGCAGGAAAGCACTTCGGGCGATTGCCCGGAATGACCACCGCCCGAGACGGTACTCTACCGCGCGTCACCACCTCAGTCTCGCCTCGGACGTCGATGATCGGGGTGGATGCGGTCAGCACCAGACCTGCGCCGAGCACGGCTTCAGCACCCACATGAACGCCTTCGACAACGACGCATCGACTGCCGATAAAACAGCCCTCTTCAATAATCACCGGCCGCGCTCCTGGGGGCTCCAAAACCCCACCGATTCCCACGCCGCCGCTCAGGTGAACATCGCGACCTATTTGGGCGCAGGAGCCGACTGTAGCCCAAGTGTCGACCATGGTGCCACTGCCCACATAAGCGCCGATATTAACAAAGCTCGGCATCAGTACCGCGCCGGGCTCAACAAAAGCCCCATAACGCACAAGCGCGGTGGGGACCGCGCGCAGTCCGCGCTGTGCGTGATCTTGGCGCACGGGAATTTTATCATACCAGGCCAGCTGGCCGGCTTCGAGAGGCCGCATGTCGGCGACCCGAAAATACA
>JAPKCE010000001.1 GCA_028823075.1 Myxococcota bacterium | reverse complement strand
CCTATCACCAAAACGCGCCACTTTATCTTCGAAACTTGGGCAATAACGCGGCCCTTCCGCTATCAAAGTTCCTGCGTACATCGGCGAGCGTTGTAAATTTTGGCGCACCACATCGTGCACGGCCTCATTGGTACGCACACCCCAACAATTGACCTGCTCGGCAGGACCTTTGTCACCCGCATCGGAAAACGGCGACGTATCATCCTCGCTGTGTTGAATATCAAGCTTGGTGTAGTCGATGCTGTCGCGATGAATACGCGGGCAAGTCCCGGTCTTTAAACGCTGTAGCCGCAGCCCCAAGCGACGCAGTTGAGACGAGATCGACCCGTCATCAACCTGGGTTTCGCCATGACGTCCGCCGGCTGTCTCTTCCTCGCCGCGATGACAAATCGCACCCAAAAATGTGCCGGTGGTTAGAATCACCGCGTCGCTGCGCAAAACGCTCCCGTCGGCCAGTTCAACACCGACGCAGCGATCGTTTTCACAAAGAAAACCGGAGACTCGACCTTCGACCACGCTCAAACCGGGTTGTGCAGCGATCACGCCTTGCATCAAAGTCCGATACAAAGGCCGGTCAACCTGGGCGCGGGTGCCGCGTACGGCCGGCCCGCGACTGCGGTTCAAGGTGTGGCGAAACAGGGTGCAACGATCGGTCATTCTGCCGATCTCACCGCCCAAAGCGTCGAGCTCACGGATGAGGTGGCCTTTGGCCAAACCGCCCATCGCCGGGTTACAACTAAGCTCGCCAATACCATCCTGGCGCAGCGTTATGAGCAAGGTAGAGGCACCGGACCGCGCTGCGGCTAACGCAGCCTCGCAGCCTGCATGACCGCCGCCGATAACGATGATCTGCGCATCCATCGGCTAAGCTCCAATTAGAAGGAGTAACTCACGCTGCCCGAAAAGGAGCTGTAGTTATTGGCGGTCGTGCGGAAATCCCACCATGGAAAGTTGGGGGTCCAGCTGCCCTGACCGACTTGGGAAATGTTGCCATTTTCATCGGCGACATCATCGCTCGACCAATGCAGCGCCGGTTGGGTGCTGGACATGGACAAACCCATGCGAATTTTTTTAGAATACGCATAACCCAAGCCCAAGCTGCCCGAGGTCATATCCGAACGGCCGATACCGGACTGAGCAAAAGACGATGCAAAGCCATCAACGGGCATGCTGTAATCTTTAAAACTGTTGATAAAAGCTAAGCTAGCCGATGCGGAGAGCTTTTTATCGACCTTATAAGAGACCCCGATGGAGCTGCTTAAGTTGATGCCACCGTTAACGCCTGCAACCCGGCAACCGGTGACTTCACCGGCGCCGCTAAGCACCAATTCCTCGTCGCGGCAGATCTGATTAAAGGGGGTTAAGGTGTTGCCGTTAGTATCGACAAAGCCGCGCCCGTCGCTAACGTCGACCGTGCGCAGACGCTCGGTGTAGAAGCTGCGCGATAAACTCATGCTCAAGGATACGCTGAGTTTGTCACCGAACTTGCGGCCACCCGAGAGCGCCCCGGAGAGGCCCGTGACTTTACCCATAAAGCGGCTCGCTTTGGAGATGGGGATGCCGGCGCCGATGCGGCTACCAAACTTGAACCCCAAGGCTTTAAAGCCAAAGGGCAGGCCGAAACCGAGCCCGATGTCACCGTAGTTAAGCTCATGATTGCGCATGGAACCACCTGTGGTCAGCTCCATACCCCAGCCCTGGCTAGCCGACAGGCTGTAGCCCTTCCAAGGTAAGCTCCAAGAACCCGACAGGCCCAAGCTCTGAGAATAGGCGGCGTTGCGCGCGTAATAGTTGCGCACAAAACTGCCCTGCCCCAGCGAATGACCCCAACTGACGGAGCCAGAGAAGGGGAAAGACCCCTTTGGCGCGGTGGTCATCGCCGGGTTATCCGAAGCCTGCGCAGGGGCGGCGGCGAACAAGATCATCACAAACAATCGCATCATCATCAGCTCCAAAAGGCCTCTTTGTTAGTCGACCAGGGCGCGGTAAAGATCACGGAAACGTAAGGACCAGCTCACCGCATCGTCCAAACGGCTATCCGCAAAGCGCTTCGCGTCCTGGGCGCAGAGCTTACGAACACATTGGTCGGCCAGGTTCAAGCCATCGCGCGCTCGGTCTTGGGAACATTCGTCCGGCACGCCGTTAGCATCGCAATCAAGATCTTGGTTTTCAATATTCTCGTCAGCTTCGGAAAGGGCGGTGTCGGCATCATTCCAGTCGCCCTGAGCCACCTGTCCATCACAGATAGTACGCACGGCCAAGGCGTTGTCTCGCTCTTCGTCGGTGACCGCACAGGGGCGCACTTTCTCCGACTGAGATGCGTAAACAAAGCCACTGCGCGGGTCGTAGAACTCGATGCGTTGATGGCCAGGGGCGATGCTATGGTCCTCGGAAGTACCGACGCGCCATATCTTCATCCCATCGATAAAGTTACGCTCCCAGGTGGAGGTAAAGAACATGGCACCGAAGATCGTTGCGTAGAGTTTGTTAGTATAATTATTGTGCAGACGAACGGTGATGCCATCATCCCAATTCTCACCGTCGACGTCGTTGGTCGCGAAGGGCGCTGCATAATTGCGCTCGCCATCGACCAAAGCGCCCGAGGTGACGCCGCGCCAATCAAAGATCGGCTTGCCCACCATCAAATAACAATCATTGTCTTTTCCGGTGATGCCCGTGCCGCCGACTCTAGAGCCAGAGGCCACACAAGCCGCCTCATCACCGCCAAGGTCACGCACAAAGAGCTTGGGCGCATAATCCTTTTGGCGGTTGGTGATGATACCCGAATACAAACGATCGAGCGATTCCGGGAAAACCAGGTGGAAGGGCAGGTAAAAGCGTCGCTGGTCGGCCGCTGATTCGGTACCGAGAATAGCCGCCGTGGCGTTTCCTTGACTCAACAAAGCCGCGTAGAAATCCCAGAAATGGCCTGCCTCAAGCGGACGTTCATAGTAGTAATAACCACCATCATAATCGTAACTTGAGAAGGGTTTGCGACCCACGCCTCGAGGCACAACAAAGTCGGCGGTAATAGCGATATTATTCACCTGGTCGAGCTCTTCACCGAGGGCGCGAGGCTCATAATCATAGAGGTAGGCGTCCTCGCCATTGTTGCTCAAATAATAGGTGCCGTAGCGCGGTTTACTGAGCACCTCACCAAAGCGGTTGAGCGAATCAAAGACACCCGTGCGCCACGGATACTCGAGAATGAGATCCGTCTGATTGCGGCCAAAGAGCCACTGTTGGTACATCAGCAACATCGTCGGATAGGTGCGCGACAAGGCGCGGTTCGCTGGCGAGGTGGTGCTAAAGCTAACCCGGTCACGCTTATAGTTGTTAAACCAGTAATAATCATCAAGCTGGTTCATGGTACGCTCGAGAATTGCTGCCGGATCGGCGCCTTCGTCCCAACGGTTGCAGTTAGCGACGCTGCCGACCCATTCGTCAGAGCAGAACATATACGGCACCATCACCGGGCGATCAGGATGCAAGGCGGCCGACTCTTTGGCGCAGTCTTGACGATGCGTTCGGCGGTGCTCGCGCTCGACATTGAGCTGCTCTTCGATCACCGAATAATCGATCAAACGACGGTTGCTCGGGCCAAGGTTCGTGACGCCAGCTTCCACCGCAGCGTTAACCGCAGCACCGGCGTCGCCCGAGGGAGCCGCAGCGTCCGAGAAGAGGATAGGTAACCAGGCGTAATGCAGCTTTTCGGTAAGCGCTTTTTCGCCAGGGCTAACGCGGTCTTCAAAGCTAGGTAGGCAATTGTAATTGCCGGTACCGACGTCCCAGGCATGAGACGATAAAACCGTCTCGGCCGAACCTTTTAGAAGGTATTTATTGTTACGGCTGAGCTGGTCGAAGACCTCAACTTTGCCGGCATAACCAAACAAAATAGCGGCTTCATCGTACTTACCAATGCCGTGGAAATCCGAGTTAAATGTGGCACCGTAATCCATGATCGAGCTGTACTGATACTCGCTAACCCCACCGTACTGACCATCTTCGGCCCCGGCACCTTCAAGCTCGCCGCTTGTTAGATTGCGAAACCCGAGCAAATCACTAACGGTTAACGAACCGTCGCTATGGATGTTGGTCCAGGCGCGTTTTAAACCGGCTTTGCGCACACGCCAGAAGTCATCTTGGTAATTCATAGCGTCGTAAGAGCCCGCAAAGTTATGGCGTAATCCGAGGGTATGACCCACCTCATGCTCCATCACACCCTGGAAAATACGGCCGCGCAGCTCTTGGTACATCTCATCTTGGGCGTCAGGACGGTCGGCGTAACGCTCCTTCATCTCTTTCGCCAAACCGATCAAACTGGAGTCTTCAAAATTGTCGCGAGTCCAGATCGACAAATGCGAAGCCACATCGTTGATCTCTTTGCGCCGCTCAATGGCGTCCATATTACCACTGAGCAACGAGCGCGCGTCGTCGTGCATGGCATCGGTAACCGTGCCACCGGGCGTCATGCGATTGCCAGCTGCCGCAGCTAAAATCTCGCCATTGACCAGATCGTCAGCGAGCGGCGACTCCTTTAAGAACCGCTGCATACGGCGATGACGAGCATGGGTGATGTCGTCGCCCAACTCACCAGCAGGGTCAGCCGAAATACGCTCAATACGCTCCATCACGGCGCGGCCGGAAGGGCCGAGCGGGCCGTCTTCATCTTTCAGCAAATTATCAAAATCTTCGATGGGCATGTTGCGCGGGTCGGTGACATGGCGGCTACCAGCGACCATAGCCTTGACGTAATCACCGCTGCGAATGTCGTCGATGTCCAGGTCGCCGTTCATGGCGTTGACAAGGTCCAAGGCATATTGAGCATAGGTATCGACAGCGGCGCCGTAGACCCAAGCTGTCCCCGAGATGGTCTCGCCGCTCTCGGGATCTTGGTAGGAGGGGCCGTAACCTAAAGGTCCATCGTTGCGGTCATGCACCCAATACATGGTGTTGTAGCGCAGATCGCCGGGCAAAGCGCGGGTGCCAGCGGCACCACAAACTTCGTAGTAAGCGTCGCCCAAACCGCCGCGATAGCGCGCCGGAATTTCGGCAGGAACCGGATTGTCGCAAACGACATACATATCGGGAATGCCTGCATTATCCTCATCGGCTTCACTGGCGCTTTGGTAACCCCAAGCCGCAGCGATGGTGCGGCGATAAGCGTCGTTCCAAGAATCACCCACACGATACGCATATTCTTTAATGGCTTCAGGGAAGTACGGTGACAGGTGATAGGCCATCGGTTTCGGCTGACGCTCCTGAACCGGAATCTCCATACGGCGATAAGCGACGGTCTCATCAGCATCATTTTTTACCGCTTCGAGCTTATAGTTTCCGTCGGCCTTACGCTGGTAGGTGGTTTTCCATAGATTATGCACTGAGGCCAAACGCACGCGCCCGGACTCGGTGAGACCGCGACGGCGCATATGACCGTAACGCTCGGTGCGAAAGTAACCGAAGCGACCCATTTTGGTATCGTCGTAAGCTACCGGCGCGAAGTCGCGCATGGCCTCCGTCTTTAAGAAGGAATAACGCATAGCCACCTTTGCGGCATCGCAAGAAGTGGTCTCAGAGAAGTAGCAATAAGGGTAACGACGCCCGCCGTAGAGAGCGTACATGGTGGCAGCCTGGCGAGTACCAAAGTCGAAATAGCGGACTTCTTGGCCTTCGGCAGCCTGACCATTGGCGACCGACGTCCCATCATCGGTGAGAAAACGGATGCGGTGATCGGAATTTTCAGGCTCAGAATCATCGCCGTAGCTGTTGACCAGTTCGCCGTTGATAAACTGCACCGAGGGGCTGCCCCAACTGACGCGCATATAATCGCGCTGCCACCAGTCGCGATCGCTGGCGTTTTCGCCGAGCACATTGGTCTGCTCGCCCGTTGCTGGGTTATAGCCACGCTTAACATCGAAATGTCCGGCGATGGGAAAGCTGATCACCATCGAACCTTTATAGGCGTCAGGTAAACGACCCCAGCGCGTGCGATATCCATCTTGGTTCAACTGAGGCCCGTCGAGCGCCGAGCGACGCATGCAATCTTCGTCCCGCGTCTCTTCAATATCGATACGCCCGTCGACGTGCACCGTGTTGACTCGGCGGCAATCATCAATTTCTTGATCCATACCGATGACGGTCTCGTTGCTCGTCCAACCGCGCAGCTCGCTCTCGGTGATCTCCCAACGAACCTTCGATAGACCCGTTGCGATGCCCTCAAAAAGTCCGGCCATATCTGGAGCGACTTCGGTGACGGTGCCACGAAAGTACCAAGTCCCTTGGAACATCGACTTATGAACCTTGTTGGGTTTGGTACGATCAATATCGGCGACATCCTGCGCACACGCAGAAAAAAGACCAACCAAAGCAAGGGCGCTTAGAAGCTGACGCATGTTCTCTCCTAAAAGGAAATTTGATGATTTACGGCGGGGTGGTACTCCTCGTGGAGACCCGGTGCAACGGGCATCGGTCAAAGCTCCTAGACGCAGTCAAAAAAGACTACTCGTCACAGAGCGTTGACCGCTGCGCTATCCCCGCTTAAAGCAAAACCTTCGAAAGGTTACGATGAAAACTACTATCTATCTATTATTGAGCATCATGCTCGTCGCTTGTGGCGCCGAAAGTGAGGAAAATATCGATCTTAACGGCGACGGCCTCGGCGACTCGCCGGGCAGCGTCACGCAGATCGCCTTGGTGCATCCGGAAAGCTCATTGTCGGGCTACGTCTTCGACCAGAGCAGTGGGCAGGCTCTCGATGGGGTCCAGGTTAGCGTGTATACCGGTCTGCGTAGCCACGTGGCCAGCAGCGCTTCCGGTGTGGTCGAGATAAGCGGCTTACCGGCAGGCGGCAGCGCCATGGTGAGCCTAAGCAAAGATGGGTTTATCAGCGCGCGAGTTATCGTCGAGCTGCCCGATGACGCGGGGAACTTCCCCTCGAGCACCAACCACGCCACCTTTGGCCTTATCGGTTTACTGCCAGCGACGACGCTCACCAGCACTGTCTTTGATGAGCAGTTGGTCGGGACGAGCGGCGTCACCGTCAGTCTTGAATTTCCTTATTCCTTTACTCAAGGCGGTGCCGCTAAAGGTGGTTTGAGCCTAGTCAGCAGCAGTGATGACACGGGCCAATTGCGCTTTGCAGGAGCCCCCGCTCTAAGCCACCTCGGTGCCAGCAGCGTCCAACTCGGTGGTACCGTCACCATGCATATTCACGCTGACGATGAGAACCGCGGCGAAACCTTGCAAACTCCATTGAGCCAACTCATCGAGATGGGGCGCTTGCCCCTATTGGTGCGTAAACGCAGCGAGGTTCTGCATACTTTGCGCCAAAACGGAGCGCTGCGCATGGTACATTCCAACCTGCGCGACCTGGTGCAGCGCAGGCAGCATATTATACCGCTTGCTGAAGGCACGCCGATTCGCATCCTATTTGACCGCCCAATCGACCCGAGCAGCCTCTACAGTTCTTTGGTCGATGAGAGCGGCGATGCCAGCTTGAACTTGGAACCACAGTTTTCGTCGGGCGGCCGGTTGATCACCCTGAGCCCAGCGCTGGGGAGTCTGGCGGCTGGTGCCGAATACAACCTCAGCCTAAGAGTTGTTGCGGCGGGCGACGAGGACGCGAGCTGGATGGGTAACGCCAACATCTTAACCAGCAGCAACCTAGCAGCGCCTTTTTCCGATGAGGATTATTCGGTGACCTGGGACGATCACAACCTAGACGGCCAAATCAACGGTGGTGACGACCTGATTCTTGAGGCCGATCTGCCCATCGGAAGACGCCTAGGCAACGGTCAAAGTGGTCTTGGGTCTGTTCTGGCGCAATTTGCTTTCGTCGCACCCTTGGACGCCGAAAATTCGGTTTTTGGCGAGAGCGATTATGAAACCAATGGCACCCCTAGCTATCCAAATATGTTGCTCATCGAAGAGTATCCTGGTCAGAGTTTCGCGCTCAGTGGCTACACCCGTAAATTGCGCTTGCGCCTACCCGCCGCCGCGAATTTTAGTGCTAACATCGGTATCTCGGTCCGCCTGGTCCTTATCTTCGACAACCCCTATTTTATATTGCCTAGCAACCAAGTGAAAATGCCGAATGGCGAGGCGCTTTCTCGTTATACGATTCGCGTGGCGCTACCTTGAGATTGCTTGTGCTCGTCGCCTTGGCCTTGCCTTGCATGGCGAGCAGTTGCAGCGAGCGCAGCTGTGACAGCGCTGAAGACTGCCCGGTCGGAGATATCTGCGGCCGAGGGCGGGTTTGCGGGCCGAAAGAATGCGGTTTTGTGCTCGACGCCTTAGGTGGTGGAGCCATCGAAGACAGTTGCCTGCCCGGGTATCGCTGCGTCGAAGGCGCTTGCCAGATCAGCACGAGCGACTACCTCTGCCAAGAGCGTCCAGAACTCTGCCCTGAAGTCGACGCAGGCGCTGTCGTCGATGCAGGCGCTGAGCCCATCCAAGATTCTGGGCCCGCAGCTGCCGATGTAAGCAGCCCGGTCGACGCCTCGGCCGACGCCGGCTAACATTAATGCCACGTGCAAGCCTCAGCCTGATCATCATGCTTGGGGGTTGTGCCAGCGCCCAATACCGAGCCGTCCAAGCCTCGGTTGATGCCCCGCTCAGCCCCCTACCGCGCTACGATGCTCTCGGTTCGACCGCGGCCTTGACCCCAAGCGTTGAGCAATGGGCTATTTACGAAGAAAGCGGAGACGCCGGCAGTGTCTTATTGACCGTCGTCCTACGCAACGGGCCCAAGGGCTGGCAGGTTGAGCTAAACCGCCGAAGCGCACATTCTTTTGAACATAAGACGCTCGCTCTAAACAGCCCTGACGATCCCTTTTTGCGCCAACGCCGAAACGAGCCCGTGCGTTCGCTCGCTAAAGCCGTCGAGGTTCCCGCAGGGCGCTTTGTCGGCGTGGTCGCATACGCCCAGTCTCTGTACCACCCGCGGGTGCCGATTCACGGCCTACTGCGCGGGCAAGATAACCAAGGCAGGACCTGGAAATTACTGCGCTTCGGGCTACAAAGAGCACCGACAGCGCGCTAAATCACCAGTGCTTTATAAGCGGTAAATGGGTAGCTTCGGTGAAGCCGGTCTCAAGCTCTTCTTGATGGCAACGATGGCAAAATTTTGCCTCGCCCTTGCCGCGCTCGATCAGCGCTTTATCGCCGCTCTGAGCATGTGCTTTTCCGGGTCCGTGACAGCTTTCACATTGCACATTTTTAAGGATTCCAACGCTGCGCGGGTCCGAAAACCCTCCAGGGTGACGCCAGCCCGCGCTGTGACAAGCGATGCATTCGCGGTCGAGTTGCTGCCCTCGGTCGAGCAGGCTTTGGTAGGCGTGGGCGTGGCGAGTGTTTTTCCACTGCTCGTTAATTTTACCATGACAAGCAGCACAAACCTCAAACCCAGCGAAATCACCCGACCCATCGTAGCCCGGAGGAGCCACGCCGCGCGCCGCCTCCATGCGCCCAACAAAATGCACATACGCTTTAACCCAGGTAGCCACTTCGGCGTCTTCTGGCCGCTGCTCACCCATCGCTTCGATGCGATACTTAAAGGTATTCCCCGCGTTTAGGCCGTCTAGTTCTTGTTGTAAAACGGCGCGTTCAGCGCCGCTGGCCTTGCGCAGTTTTATCTGTAAACGGCGCATCTTCATACCGCCGGCGTAAGCACCGCTTTGACGCTGCCAAAGTTTGAGTTCAGCCAGGTGTTTGCCCTGCTTCGAACTACCGACAACCACCGCTCCCCCTGCCTCTTTGGGAATCAGGTGCAGGTGATTATCGGCCACCAAAACGGCTGCTAAACCTGGCTCCTCGCTGGCAAGTCTGAGCGCCGCCGGGCGATCCAGATGGGATGCAACGATCGTTATATCAACCGCCCCAGCCTTTGCGCGAATGCTCCGCACAGTATCGAGGGCATCCTGCAACACAAACTCGCTCCCCTGCGGGGTAAACCCGGCGATGCCGATCACTAAAATACGTTTACCTGCGCGCTTAAAAACCCGATGACTCTCAAAGGCTGGCAGCCCATCCTTTGTGCTTAAGTCGGCCGCCAGTACGGGCGTTTTTGATGCCGATACCAAACGTTTATAACCTTCAAACCCAGCGTGGAAATCCGTGGGGCCCGGCACTAAAAAATCAAGCTGCATACGCGCCACGCTGCGGCTTAAAATAGCCGCTCGACGCGCATGCTGTTCGCGCAATTCCTTGGGGCTCTGAAGCGATTCGAAAAACAGATTTCCGAGATCAAAGAACAGGTAATTTTCCCCACTTGAGCGATAACCGTCGATGGCCGCGACCTGGCGGGCGATATGACCCATAGGGTTTTGCGGGCAACCGCACGGTTCAACCTTGCCCATACGATCACCCGTATACACCAAAGTCAGCGGGTTTTGCGTCGCCACCGCAAGAAGTAATAAGAACATCAGCGCACATCCTCGATGGGTAGTCCGGGAGCCAAATTGGCCCTGCGCCGCTTATTGTGAAGGCGCAAGACGCTGCGACCTTGAGCCTTGGGAAGTTGCTGTAAAGCCTGCGCCCAACGCGGGTCGTCGACGACTGCGTTTTGCAAACTGTAACGCCAAGCCACGAGCGCCATCTCAGGGTCGTTGTCGGCGCGTAAACGCGCCCAATCAAGCGTGAACGAGCAGCGCTCAAGCAGGATAAGCGCGCGTCTGCGCTGCGGCCGACGACCGCTCAAAAGGTGCGTTCTGAGCGCGCCTTCTGCCTGCCAACAAGCGACCTCGCCGGGTTGAGCGGGGAGCGCATGATGGCCATCGACGAGCAGCGCCAAAGATAAGATGAAAAGGCCGCTCACGGGAGCTGCATCGCGGGGTTCAAGCGCAACACCATGCCCTGTTCAGCGCTCAAAACGTCAAACCCAGGGCGGCTTAAATGATGCATTAAATTGCTACCCTCTGATGCCAAGGTGTCGCTAAGGTTATCTTCAAACCCATTCGCCTCTTCACTGTGAAAGAGCCCTAGAAAATGGCCTATCTCATGCGCCATGGTCAACCCCAGCAGATCTCTCGCCGCCGCATCCTCGGAGAAACTCGTGGCGACGACGACCCCGGATAAAGGCTCACCGCCTCGCGGGTCCCCCGGAATGGCGGCGCTCACCCCGCCAACATCTCCCAAAAGCGCCTCGTCGTTCTCAAAACGCTCGATAATAAAGAGGTTTATCCCTGCCCGCCCAACTCCTCGCCCGAGCATTTGCAAAGCCTTCTGAGAACGCAGGTCAACCGCATCAAGAACCCTGAACTCGGGTGCCAAATCAACAAAGGTTATAGGCTCAAACGCTAAGCCGGCGGGCTCGTAGACCTGCTCAACCTTTTGCAGTGCACGATCAAGACGCTCATGGCCGCGCCCCAAAGCACCGGTCATCCCCTCGGCGCCGCTAAGGTGAATGGTCAGTGGGATCACGCTGCGCAGAGGCAAACCGGCCGCATGCAACTCCAAGCGGTCCACGCGCAACTCATGTTGCTCAACACTGCTCGAAGTGACGCCCAACTCCCAACGCCCCGGAGTCAAACGAAGCAGCGGGTCGTTAGGCACCAACAAAGTAGCGCCGCCATGATCACCGACGCTACGGTTGGGTGAAAAGAAAGGACCCGCCGCGGCACCAAAGCCAGAAGCAGCTTCCGCCTCATTAGCCTCGGCGCGCACCAGGACACCATCGGGACCCCTTAACGAGGAGATCAAATATTCTGCACCTGAAAGGCCACTAACGACCACCAAAAAACTCTGGCTGCCCTCAGCGACGACAAAATCAAACTGCCCTTGGCCCCCATTGAGCACCAAGGAGTCATGACTCCAAACAGATTCCATCGACGATAAATTCTCGGCCACAGGCAGAGCATCTCGATACAAACTACCCCCGTCAGAACATGCGATACAAAAGCTAGCCAAAGGATAAATCAATCTGCGCATGATCAACTTATAATGCACAGCGAGCCCGCAAAGCAATCAATGCGACATCGACCCACCCTTAATTCGTCAACCCTTCAAGTCCTAGCGCCCCGAACACCTTGCAAAACCCGCGGCCAGCAGTCACATAAACCTCGCTGATACGCGGCGGCTAACGCTGTAGAAATGGTGGGTTCATGCGCGGGATGCGGCTATTAGTACGCCGACTCGGAGTACCGAAAAATCAAGAATGGGCAGCGCTCGCCTCGATGCTTTTTTTCGCCGTGTTTCTCGCCGGTGTCGTGGGGGTAAAGGCTGCCGCTAACGCCCTTTTTCTTAGTAATCACTCGGCTCAAACCCTACCTGCATTATACGTTTTAAGTGCCGGGTCGGTAGCTTTTGGTTCCTACATGCTCGCTCGCCCGCTAGCGCATTATTCCGCTTACGCCGTGGGCAAGTACGCTCTGCGCATCAGCGCATTTTGCTTGATCGCGGTCGGCGCGATGGCCTGGGTCGATCTACCTGGCGTACAACCGGTTCTGTATATTTTGGGTGAAACCTACACCACCTTACTGTCCATCCTGTTTTGGGGGACCTTGAGCGAGGTCTTCGACCTGCGCACCAGTAAGCGCGTGCTCGGCATCATCGGCGCCGCAGGAATGGCAGGAAGCGTCATCGGCGGGGCCGCGGTCGAGCAGTTATCAATGGCCATCCACCCAGCCTCACAGGTTGTAGCAGCTGGGTTCTTGCTGCTGCTAGCCATACCGGTGTTTCGACTGATCGGGCGTTCTTCCGGAGCCACCGCTGTGCCCCGAAAAACAGGTGGAAAAGCACGCATAAACGCCGGGCTACACTACACCCGAGCGGAGCGTTACCCAAAACTTCTCGGGGCTTTGGTGGTCAGTTTATCGCTGCTCTCAGCAATGGTTGATTTCCTTTTCCGTTCGGCTGTCGCTAATCAGCGAGACGTAGCTGAAATGAACGCGTTGTTCGGCTCCTACAACGCCGATGCCGGTATGATAGCCCTGGTCTTTCAGCTCTTTTTCTCGCGACTTTTGCTTACCCGCATGGGACTTTTTCCCTTCCTCATGCTGATCCCCCTCGCTGTCGCCGTCGCAGCCGGCACAGCCATCGCCTTTTCACAGAGCATCACCCCTTTATACACTTTAAAGGTTGTTCAGTCGGTGGGTTCATTTTCGGTAACAGCGGCGGCCGTCGCTCTGCTTTACAACCCAATCCCAGCGCCGATCCGAGGCTCTTTGCGCGCCCTGCTCGATGGCACAGTTAAAAAGGTTGGCAGTGGTATCTGCGGGCTGCTGCTGCTTGGTCTTGGTCTGTTTTGGCCTCAAGCTATTCACCCCATCGGCGTACTCCTCATCGTCGCGCTAATCAGCGTTATCATCCGCGTGTTACGCAAAGATTATGCGGAGAGTTTGAACCGCAAGATCACCGGAAGAGCCAGACGAAACCGAGATGAAGAACAGAACCCCATGGTGCTCGACGACGCCTCGTCGCTGCAGATCTTAGTCAAAATGCTCGACCATCCGGAGGCAAACCGAGCCCTCGGCGCCTTACGTTTATTGAACAACTCAACGTTCGATCTGGCGCCCCGCCTGCCTCAATTGCTAGGCCACAGCGACGAGCGCGTGCGCTTGCTGGCTATCGACTGGGCATCGCATCGACGAAGGCACCAGCTCTGGCCCCAACTAGAGGACATTGTAAGACACAGTAAAGACAGGCGCAGCCGAGCGGCGGCAGCGCGCGCTTTGTTGCTGATTGACCCCCTGCGAAGCGCCGACCTGCTCGAGCCGATGATCGCTGATGAAAACACCGACCCCGCTCTGCGAAGCGCCGGTATCGAAGCCCTCTTCGCATGCCCGGAAAGGCGCGCTCGGGGCGTTGCCTTGGTACGCGGTTCCTTTTCTTATATCCGCAACGGGAAACCTGGATACCGGCGTGAGTTTGCTCGCCTAATCGGCAATCTCCCTGAGGGGGACTGGTCCTTATTTTTACTGGAACTGCTGCGCGACGAAGAACCTAGCGTGATGCGCTTGGCAGCCGACAGCTGTGGGCAGCTTCAACTCATGGAGGCGCTACCCGAGCTCGCCCAATTGCTCATGCGCAGATCGCTGCGGGTAAGCGTTAGACAGGCTCTAGCTGCCTACGGCGACCGCCTTATTGAAGATGCTGAAAACTGGCTAAACGACCCGCAGATTAGCCTACGGCTACGCCAAGAACTTCCTCGCGTTCTGCGCATGATCGGCAGTGCTCAAGCAGCCGATCTTCTGCTGCGCTCAAATCCCGAAGACGACCCTTTTTTACAGTACCGAGTCGCTATCTCCTTATCCCGTTTAGTCCACGATAAACCGTGGTTAAAATCGGGCCTCGACACCACTTGGGCGCATGCTTCCATCGAGCGTCACATTCGTCGTTTGTTCGCCCTACGCCAACAATGGACGGCCTTGGCGGTCGACCCGAAACGCTTCAACCTCCTGTACCGAGCGGTACAGAGCAGGCATAGTCAGGTGCTCGATAGTTGTCTGAAACTATTTGCTCTTCAGGGTGACCGAAAGCTTATTACCGCGGTCACAAGGGTTTTGGTCCACGGCAACCGAGCGAGCCGAGGCGATGCACTCGAACTGCTCGATGTGAGCCTCGCCCATCACCCCCTCAAACAGATGCTACTGAACGAGCTTGAGCGTGCCGAGGCTACGGTAGAGCCCAGCTTATCTCATGATATGGCCACTGAAATTGCCGAGGCGAGCGACCGCACCCTGGCGGCCATCGCCGGGCGCTGCCTGAGCCGTTCGGGCTTGCCGAGACCCGCATTAGACGTCAGTATTTTGCCGGAGGACCGCATGTCGGATGAATTGATCGATCGCATCTTTTTGCTGCAGCGCGTGGAGCTGTTTAGCGAACTCAACATCGACGAATTAGCGGCGGTAGCCGACCTAGCTCGCACGGAACATTATCAGCCTGGCGAAGCGATTTACCGAGAACACGATCCTTCGACCGCCCTTTTCCTAATCATCTCAGGCGACGTTAGCTTTCATCGCGACGGCATTTTTCTGCTGCGTTTAGGAGCTTTCGAGAGCTTTGGTCAGGTCGGCTTTCTCGATCGTAAGCCTAGGCCCGCCTCGGCAACTGCCGCACGACGCAGCGATGGTGTCGAGTTGTTGGTCATCGACCGCCAGGACTTTCTCGACCTTGTCGCCGATCGCGTCGAGGTGCTCAACGGGCTGTTCACGGTGCTCACTCGGCGCCTACGCGAAATGCTGGAGTCGACCAATGGTGAACGGCGTGAATTGGCCGCCGGTCAATCAGCAACCTTTCCTGCCGTAAAAATCGGCTCGTAAACTCAGGCTCTCGTGCGCGCCATGAAGGCTTCTATTTCGGCGACGCTGCGCGGCAGGCCATGGCTTAAGTTTCGCGCTGCCCCCGTGGTCACGGCCAGGTCATCTTCGATCCGAACGGCTAACCCACGAAACTCAGCAGGTGCTTCGCTGGCGTCTGGCGCAATATACAAACCAGGCTCAACGGTGAGCACCATCCCGGGTTCAAAGGGGCGACTGCGGTCTTTCCCATAGGCGCCAACGTCATGCACATCCATGCCGATCCAATGACCGATGGAATGCATATAATAGGGCGTATATGCCTTTGCCTCGAAGAGTTCGTCGATGCTTTTCTCTGCATCAACCAGGCCTAAACCCTGCATCTCACCCAGCAACAAACGGCAGGCTAAAGTGTTGAGTTGTTTAAAGGTTGCGCCCGGGCGAACCGCGTCAACTACGGCCAATTGAACTCTTAAAACTGACTCGTAAAGACGTCGCTGAGGCTCGCTAAAGCGTCCGCTTGCCGGCCAGGTCACGGTAATATCTGACGCGTATCCTGCATACTCACCACCCGCATCGATGAGCAGCATATCCCCATCGGCGATGGTCGAATCGTTTTCGTGATAATGTAAAACACAGCCGTTGGACCCGCTAGCGACAATGCTCGGGTAGGCAAACCGAGCCGCACCACCGGCGCGAAACTCACCCTCGATTAAGCCCTCAAGTTGATGCTCGGAAAACCCCGGGACCCCCGCGGTCATACCCTTACAATGAGCGGCTACTGAGATCTGCGCAGCACGCTCCATAAGTTCGAGTTCATGCTCATCTTTAATCAAACGAAGTTCGTGGACGATGGAGCCCGAATCCACAACCACCGAGGGACAGGTGGCGCCCAGGCGGGCCTTGGCAAGCAAGCTACGGCGCCAGGTCCGTACCTTTGCCTCGAGTTGATCATGACCCAAGGGATAAATAAGACGCTGCGCACCGTCGATGAGGTCGGGCATCTTGGCGTCGATTTCATCTAAGCTGTAAGCATCATCTGCCGCGAAGTGCTCAACAGCCCCCGAGACGCCGACTCGAAAACCATCCCAAACCTCTCGTTCGGGACATTTTGGCGGTACAAACAAGGTATAAACGGCAGCCTTTTCTTGACGACGAATGAGCGCATAAGCGCCGGGTTCAGGAAAGGCCGTAAGGTAGTAGAAATCGCTGTTTTGACGAAAACGGTGCGAAACATCGCTGTTGCGCGAGGTTAAACTCGCGGCTGGCAGGATGAGGAGATCGCCGGGTAATAACTTTTCGATTAACCTCTGGCGGTGACGCTGCGCGGCTTGTGAACTAAGGTGCATAAAAGTATCCTCCAAGGCTCATAGGTTTCCCGCGAGCGAGGTCAGCATAGTCAGATTAAAGAGTAAAATCACCAGCACTGTCATGACAGCCTGGCGCTGCGCTAAGGAACCGAAGCGTATCAAACAACCCACCGAGGCGGCCATGCTCCAGACAAAGCCGCTGACCAGCAGCGTCAAGCCGAGCGAGAGACCGATTGTGCCTGCAAAGCTCATGAGAAGCGCGCTGATAACCGCGCTGACAGCCATCGGAACCTGGCCGAATGCGATCACCTTTAAGGCCAATGCGAAGGCATCGGCATGGCGCGCAAGTCCGAGCATACCCCAAAGAGGAACCAGCATCATGAGCAAAAAGATCATCGCATCGCCCAAAACGCTGAGCCAAGCTTCTGGATCACTAGGCTGCCGAAGTCTTTCGATGGCATCAAGCCGCCCTTTTGCCTGTTCCCCGACATTTTTGAGCGCTGATAGGCTAGGATTTAACGCACAGAGTAAACGCTGCTCAGGCCCGATCATCGTCAAAGTGCAGAGTTGCTCTTGTGCGATGCGCAGACGTCGGGCTTCGGGCCCTCCTTCAACCTGCTTGGCACTGGCGGCAGCTATTTCACGCAGCAGGTTAACCTCGTCGGCGCTGGCAACCAGCAAGGCTGAGCCAATAACTAACGCGCCCCCTTGAAGCAGTATTTGACCGATCCAAGCGAAGGAAAAAACCCAGCGCAAACTGCGAAACATCACGGCTAAAGGTAAACGGTTCGGAGCCACCAAGCAGAACCACAGCACCCGGTGCATCGGTTCGCCCAAATTCCATTCTTCAGCATCGGGCTCGTCGGATTTATTCTCCGGCTTTTCTTCGTCGTCGAGCGCTTCGGCTGGCGGCTCTTCTTCTGTATCTTCGGGGATGATCGACTCAGGCCCAATCTGCCGACCACAAGCAGGGCAGGGGCAACTGCTGCCCTCCTCTTCAACCATCATCTGCCCGCAATCAGGGCAACGTCTGCGCGTCCAGTTCATAGGCCGGCGCCTAACCCTTTTGCGCCCGGCGCGCCAGGTCGAGTACACCGAGGCGAGCCAAAGCTTCACCACCCACCGAAGGAAGTAACTCGAACCCACCAAACCAGGCCTCAGGAAGTGCCTGGCGCAAGCGGGTTTGCAGCTCAAGACGAAGCTCGGGACGATGGTCGAGAAGGCCGCCTGTTGCGATGGTTTGACCGGGGTCAAGGGCGGCAATAACCGGAGCCAGGGTGGCAACAGCCAAGTCTAACCAGCGCTGGCGAAGCGCCGTTTTATCGAAGTCCGAGGGCTCATGGTGAGCCGCTCCAAGCAGGCTCTCGGCACAACCTAGCGCCCCACACCCGCAACGCCCTTTAAGCCCGGGCCGCCAATGCCCTACCTCGCCAGCACGGCGCCTCGCTCCGCGCCGCAGCCGATGGTCAAGCACCATGCCAAGGGCAAAGCCACTGCCCGCGTTAATCACCAGCATATCGCCGCCGGGATTGGATTTTTGTCGGTTTATCCATTCACCCCAGGCGCGCGCATCAACATCGTTTTCCAGGTGACAGTCGAGGCCATAATCAGCGGCCAAGGCGCTCAGAGGCGTTCTGTTCCATGAGAGGTTGGGCGCCGCTTCAGCGCAGCTTCCGTCGTCGCTCAACCAACCGGCAAAACTGATGGCAAGCCCCGTTTTCCCTTCGGCCTTCGCCTGTTCGGCAAGTTGGGCGATCAACGTTTCGGCGCTTAGACCTGCGCTCCGCCGGGGCTCTGCCTCACCGCTGCGCAGCCAAGTACCCCCCAGATCAACGCCCAGCCAACTCAGAGCTTGGCCTCGAGCATGCGCAGGTCGGACTCCACGAGATGACGCACCTCAGCTAGGCGTTCAGCGTTCGACGCTTCAAACCGCAGCACCAAAATAGGTTGCGTATTAGAAGCGCGAACAAGCCCCCACGAATCGCCGAAGTCGATGCGTACGCCGTCAATATCATTGACCGGGTACTGAGCTGCAAAATGCTTCACGGCCGCGGCTACCAAGGAGAACTTTTGTTCTTCGCTGGCACATTCCCGGCGGATCTCTGGAGTGGAGTGGAGAGGGGCTAAATCAGCCAGGTGAGCCGACAAGGGGCGCGAGTCTTCGGACAGCAGTTCGAGCAGCCGGCCGGCCGCGTAGATCGCGTCATCAAAGCCATAAAAACGGTCCGCAAAGAAAATATGGCCACTCATTTCGCCAGCCAAAGCCGCGCCGGTTTCCTTCATTTTCGCTTTGATTAAACTGTGTCCAGCCTTCCACATTACCGGCTTGCCGCCCGCTTCTAAAATGCCATCATAAAGCAGTTTAGAGCATTTGACTTCGCCGATAATCGTCGCGCCTGGATGCTCTTTAAGCAGGGCGCGAGCGAACAAAAGAGTTAGGATATCTCCCCAAATAACCTGACCGTTTTCATCGACCGCGCCGATGCGATCAACATCACCATCGAAGGCAATACCCAGGTCAGCACCGTGTTCAGCCACCGCGACTTTAAGGTCTTCGAGGTTGGCCTCAACGGTGGGGTCGGGATGGTGATTTGGGAAATTAGCGTCGGCTTCACAAAAAAGTTCAATCACTTCGGCGCCCTGAGCGCGCAGCACCGGAACCGCCAGGCCACCGCAGCCGTTACCGGCATCGACCACCACCTTGAGCGGGCGCGTCAAAGGGCGCAAACGTTGCGCCACATCGGCAGCATAAGGAGTAAGCGCATCGTAAGCGAGCACCTTACCCGGCTGCTCAGCAACGCAGAAGTCGTTATTTTTAATGCGCCTGCGTAAGGCTTGGATCTCATCACCGTGCAGGCTATGCCCGCCGACCATGATCTTAAAGCCGTTATATTCCGGCGGGTTATGCGACCCGGTAACCATGACACCGCCGCCTAAATCGCTTTGAACCACAGCATGATACAGATGAGGACTAGCGACGCAGCCTATGCGGCGCACATCGAGCCCTGTGCTGCATAAACCTTCGATCAAAGCGTCGGCAAGCGGCGGGCCGCTGGCGCGCGCATCAAAACCGACGGCGGCTGTTCGGCCCCCGCCGACGACGATGTCAGTGCCGATGGCGCAACCCAATTGGAGAGCGAATTCGGGGGTTAAATCGATGTCGACGAGCCCGCGCACATCATAGGCTCGAAATGCATGATCAGGTATCTTCATTGGAGGTCCTCCCTGCCTTTTTTAACCAGCGCACCGAGCAATTCCTTAACTCTTTGGCTGGAACCTCGAGGTAAAACAAGTACCGCATCAGAGGTGACCGAAACCACCATATTGTCGAGATCAGCCAAAGCGACCGTCACTCCATCGGCAACATCGACGACGCAATTAGTGCAATCGAGCATCACCGCCGAGCCTTTGACGGCGTTCCCCTGGTCATCGTTTGCACGCACCTCACCTAAGGCATCCCAACTGCCCACGTCGCTCCAGCCAAAGCGCCCCGGAACAGCCCAAACATCGGCGGCATTCTCCATCACCCCGTAGTCGATGCTAATCGCTTCACAATTAGCATACTCTCGAACTAAAACTTCATCGTAGGAGTCGCTGCCCATGGCCTCAGCGATGCGCTTGAGCGCCTTGCCCGTGCTCGGCATCTGACGGCTAATCTCCTCCAACAAAGTGCGTGCTCTAGCGACGAACATACCAGCATTCCAAAGATAACCACCCGCCGCGAGCATACGCTTCGCCTCGGCTCCGCTTGGTTTTTCGATAAAAGCGCTGAGTGGAACACCTTGGTCGTTTTCTTCACCATCGAGTTGCAGATAACCAAAACCCGTCGCCGCATGGTCGGGTACAATTCCGATGGTCACGATGCGCCCTGACACCGCCGCAAGGTCGAAGGCCCGCGCCAAAGTTGAGCGGAACTGATCTTCGTCTTTGATCCAATGGTCGGCGGGTAAAATAGCGACCATGGCGTCGGGGTCAGCACGCAACAACCAGGCGCAAGCCAAACCGATGCACGGCGCCGTGTTGCGGCCCTCGGGCTCGGCGATAAAGCGAGCGCCCATGGTACCAAAGGCCACTTCGGCGTCTTTTTTCTGCTCGGTTCCGGCAACCACATGAATCTGCTGTTCTGGGATCAACCCATGCAGACGGTCGCCGCTGGCTTTCAACAAGCTGCGCTCGCCGTCGACCAAAGGTAAAAACTGTTTGGGGCGACTGCGACGTCCCAGCGGCCATAAACGGGTGCCAGCACCCCCGGCCATAATAACGGCATGTTTACTGCTCATATGCTTGCTCCATAGCGATTAACGAATCGACAAAATACCCGGTAAGACCCCAGATGGTTTCGCCTTCGAGTTGCCAAAAGTGAAGAGGCTGCTGACGCTCGCCCCAAGTCTCTAAACGATAGCCTTTGCGCTTCACGAGATCGTTCCAAGGCACGGAAAAAACGTGCGCGACTTCGTTTTGATCCGGCGAAGGAGTCACGGCGCGCCTCAATCGACCGACCACCGGCGTAACGATGGTCCCAAAAACACTTAAAACCTCGTCGAAAATGCCCATCACCTCGACCGCGTCCGGGGCGACGTTAATCTCTTCAAAACATTCTCGTAGCGCAGCCTGCTGAGCTGTTTCGCCCGGCTCGAGGTGCCCGCCTGGAAAAGCAACCTGGCCGCTATGCTTATCACCGAGTTCGGCACGGCGAATAAACCACAAACGGAGTTCGGATCCATGGTCATCAAAAAGCGCTAAAACAGCAGCTCGGCGCCTACCTTCAGAGCTTAAAACTTTGTTTGCCGGACGTCTTAGGGCGGCCTCAATAGCGGCTAAAGTCACGGCGCTAAGACCACAGTGAGGAGGCCCACACAGAAGCAGTAAGGTGCAAAAGCAGCAAAGCGCCGGGCCTTAACCAAAGCGACCAGAGCGTGCAGTGCAAAATAACCGCTGATCAGGGCGACAGTAAAACCGATGCTCGACGCCCATAAATCGAGTTCCGCAGCGCCTTCGCCAAGTTTTAGTATCGCCGCTCCGGCGATGGCCGGGATGGAAATCAAAAAGCTAAAGCGCGCCGCCTTGAGGCTACTCATTCCGAGCAACAGCGCCAGCGCTATGGTCGCCCCTGAACGTGAAATCCCTGGGGTGATCGCCAAGCCTTGAGCGATACCGATAAACAAGGCCATGCGCGCATCTAAGAGGCGCTCAGTGGGGCGAACAAAGTGGGTGATGGCGAGTATTATCGCGGTACAGATAAGGGCGACACCTACAGCCTGGGGATGCTCGGTCAAAGCCTCGAAGCGGTCTTTAAAAAGCAGCCCTATGAAAGCGGTTGGCAGCGAGGCGAGAACCACCAACATACCGAGGCGCACGGTCTCGTCGTCCCGGTAACCCGCAATTGGCGCACGCAAGGCGCGAGGTATCGCAAGACAAAGTGCAGCGACGTCGGCGCGGTAATAAAAAATAACCACAGCCAGGGTAGCAAGATGCAACAGCAACTCGAAAACCAAACCGCTACTCGGGATGCCCATCAGATGACCGGCGAGCACCAGATGCCCCGAACTCGAAACCGGAAGAAATTCCGTGAGCCCCTGAACCAGGCCGAGAAGCGCCGCCCAAAGTGGGTCCATTTAGCGGATCGCAGCTACCAAAGCATCGGCGCGGTCTGTGGCTTCCCAGGTGAACAGGCCGTTTTCTGCCTTACGCCCGAAATGGCCATAGGCTGCGGTCGCGCTGTAGATCGGACGCAGGAGATCGAGGTCGCGAATGATACCTGCCGGGGTCAAAGCGAAGACCTCACGCACGGCGCGCTCAAGACTTTCGGGGCTGGCATCGCCGGTACCGAAATGATCGACAAAGACGCTCACCGGCTCAGCCACGCCGATGGCGTAGGCGAGTTGAACTTCACAGCGTTTTGCCAAGCCACCAGCGACGATATTTTTAGCGATATAACGCGCCATATAAGCAGCTGATCGATCGACTTTACTCGGGTCTTTACCCGAAAAGGCGCCGCCGCCATGACGGCCGACGCCCCCGTAAGTGTCGACGATGATCTTACGGCCGGTCAATCCAGCATCACCCTTGGGTCCGCCTGTCACAAAGCGCCCGGTGGGGTTCACATGAAATACGGTATTGGCGCTGAGCAGATGCGCCGGAAGACCGGGCTTGATCAAGCCGTCGATCAAGGCTTCTTTAATCTGCGCGTGGCTAACATCCTCGGTGTGCTGAGTTGAGATCACAACCGTGTCGATCCCTGTAATCACTCCATCTTCGTAGGCACAGGTGACCTGGCTCTTGGAGTCAGGACGCAACCAGGGAAAATCGCCGCTCTTGCGCAGCGCTGTGAGGCCTTCCATCAGACGATGGCTGAAGTGAATCGGAGCGGGCATCAGCGCATCGGTCTCGTCGCAGGCATAACCGAACATCAAACCCTGATCACCGGCGCCTTGCTCGTCGTGCAGACCGCGACCGGAATCGACACCAGCGGCAATATCATCGCTCTGGGCATCGAGGGTGGTCAGAACGGCGCAGCCCTCGGCGTCAAAACCCAAGGCGGGATCATTATAACCGATCCTGCGAATGGTGTTGCGCACCACCTCAGCCAAATTGACATAGGCCGAGGTCGTGATCTCACCGGCCAAACAGACCATACCGGTCGTAACCAAAGTCTCACAAGCGACGCGGGCGTACGGGTCCTGTTCGAGCATGGCATCGAGAACAGCATCTGAAATTTGATCGCAAACTTTGTCAGGATGGCCTTCGCCAACCGACTCACTAGTAAAAAGATGCTTGCGGGACATAAACTCTCCAGAAATGCATGGCTCGGTCCTTTAGGGCTGGTGTAGGGGCTGGTCAACGCTAACAAGAAGGCCACCATGGTAAAGCCTGCATTACTACTAATTCTCGATGGCTTCGGTGAGCGTTCAGCAGCCGAGGACAACGCCATAACAAGGGCTTCTATGCCTAATTATAAAGCGGCACGAGCCGCAGGCGTCACTGGCCGCGTGCTCACCTCGGGCGAAGATGTTGGCCTGCCCCCAGGGCAAATGGGCAATTCCGAAGTGGGCCACCTCAACATCGGCGCCGGACGCATCATCAAGCAAACCCTGGTGCGCATCGACGAAGCGATCGCCGCCGACGAAATGATCGAACGAGCGGAACTGCGGGCTTTGGCGAGCAGGCTTGACCCAAAGCGAACCCTGCACCTCATCGGCCTGGTTAGCGAAGGCGGTATCCACAGCTCCATGAGCCACCTCAAAGCGGCACTCGGTTGTGCCCACCGTTTAGGACTTAGAAAAATAGCCTTTCACTTGCTCACCGATGGTCGCGATACGGCGCCCGATTCAGCCTTAAGGTTTGTCAGTGAACTTCAAGAAAGCCTGCCTAAAGGCGCGTTTTTTGCGAGCCTGGGCGGTCGCTATTTCGCTATGGACAGAGACCAACGCTGGGAGCGCGTACAGCGCGCCTGGGCGGTGATCGTCGACGGCGAAGGAGCGAGCGCCGAAAGCGCACAGCAAGCAATCCATGATGCCTATGAGCGCGGTGAGACCGATGAGTTTATCGAACCGACAGTCCTGACCAAAGCACCAATGGAAGATGGCGATGCCGTCTGGTTCTTGAATTTTCGAGCCGATCGCGTGCGCCAATTTGCAGCCGCACTGACCCTCGAAAATGAGCCGGGTTGTTTTGCGCGTCGCTTACCGCGACTTTCAAGCGTTTTGGGCATGGTGCCCTATCGAAGCGACCTCGAGCTCGAGAGCTTATTTGAGCCGCCCTTGCCCAAGCAAACGTTGGGCGAAATTATCGCCGATCAAGGCCTCGCTCAATTACGCATCGCCGAGACCGAAAAGTACGCTCATGTTACCTACTTTTTTAACGGGGGTATTGAACAGGGTTTCGATGGGGAAGAACGCATCTTAATCCCCAGCCCAAGAGATGTTCCCACTTACGACAAAAAACCCGAAATGAGCGCTCCTGAGGTGAGTAGACGTCTAATAGAAGCTATTAGCAGCGAAGCATTCAGCCTTATTGTTTGCAATTTTGCTAATCCGGACATGGTTGGGCACAGCGGAAATCTGAGGGCATCAATCCTCGCCATGGAGGCTCTCGACGCCTGCCTGGGTCAGGTGCTTGGCGCCGCTAAAGCCCACGGATACGGAGTCATGATTAGCGCCGATCACGGCAACATCGAGCAGATGCGCAGCGCCGATGGCAAACCGCATACCCAACACACCACCGGACCGGTTCCGGTCGTCCTACTCGGGATGGACGCAGCCGCTGTTGATAATGGCCTGCTTAGCGACTTAGCTCCGACCCTTCTCGATTATATGGGCGTCGATAAACCCGTCGAGATGAGCGGTCGCAGTTTGTTGATCCGCCCTTGATCGACGCGCTTATCCCGAGCGGTATTTGTTTGCATTGTGACGAAGCGCGCGCCGATTCCAACCCCTGGATCTGCGGCGGTTGCGCGGTATCTATTCGCCGAGACGAACCCCCAAACGACCTGCTGAGCCTGTACCTCTACGAGGGTGCGGTCAGCAGCCTATTAAGGCGCGCCAAGCACCCCCTCGAACCCGCAATTTACGCAGAGCTTTTAAAAGCCGATTTTACGCTCCCCGAAAATGCTTCGTATGTCCCGGTCCCCACGCCCTGGTTACGGCGCTTCAAGCGCCGAGGCTGTCAGACGACTTGCATCGCCCAACTCTTGGTAAAACGTTTTGGCGGCAAGGTCGTTCACGCCCTAAAACGACGACGAAACGACAAAGCCCAAGCATCGATGAACGCTGAGGATAGGCGCTCTCTAGCCGATGATACCTTCGTATGTAGACAGGCTCTGCCGCCAGGACCCGTGGTACTTATCGACGATATTTACACCACCGGAAGCACCCTTCGCGCGGCGAGCAACGCCCTGCTTGAGGGGCAACCTAACACCGTGCAACTCCTACGCTTCACCTTAGCTCGGGTCCCCTAGCCGGCTTTTGATTGCGCCACCCCCGAGGGCGTGCAACAGCCTCGGCGCCCCAAAGAGGCTGCTGATGACCGACGACCAACGCCAAAACATGCCCGCTGAAGCGGAAATACCAACGCGCTATGGGGCGTTGCGCCTGCACGTTTTTACAGACGCCGAGGGCAAAGAACATGTCGCCGCGGTCGCAGGCGAGGTGCGCAACCAACGCTCAGTGCTCTGTCGTATCCATTCCGAATGCCTCACCTCCGAGATCATGGGCAGCCTCAAATGTGACTGCCGAGAACAACTCGAAACCGCCCTTGGGCGCATCGGTCAAGAAGGCGGCGTTGTCGTGTACCTGCGCCAAGAGGGGCGAGGCATTGGCCTTGCCAATAAAATCAGGGCCTATGCTCTGCAAAACGAAGGTGCCGACACCGTCGATGCCAACCGCATGCTAGGCCTCCCGGACGATCTTCGTAGTTACAAATTAGCGGGCAGAATCCTGCAGGATATCGGCGTTTTATCCGTTCGCCTAATGACGAATAACCCGAGTAAAATTAGCGGCTTGTCGAACGCCGGCATGACGGTAGAAAGTCACGAACCCTTGATCTGTGACGTCGACGGTTTAGCCTCTGGTTATCTACAGGTTAAGCGGGATCGAATGGGTCATTTGCTGCCCGGTGACTGGCGCAGCCCAACCCTATAAAAGCCGGCGCTTGAGCCACGGGTTTTCATACCCCCTTTCTCTTTACACGCGCACGCGTGCGCGCTAGGAACATTCGCTAACGTTATTTGAGGGTTTGTGATCATGGATACAGTGGTGACTGAAAGCTACGACGCCGATTCGATTAAGGTCCTCGAAGGCCTCGAAGCGGTGCGCAAACGACCAGGCATGTACATCGGCGATACCGACGACGGCAGCGGTCTACACCATATGTGTTTCGAGGTGGTCGATAACTCGGTCGACGAAGCATTGGCAGGCCATGCCACCTGCGTCGAAGTCGAACTCGCTCTGGACGGCAGTTGCCGTGTCAAAGACGACGGCCGAGGCATCCCGGTAGGCATGCACGAAGAGGGCGTTAGCGCCGCCGAGGTTATTATGACCAAGCTGCATGCCGGCGGTAAATTTGATCAGAACTCTTATAAAGTCTCGGGCGGTCTGCACGGTGTTGGTGTCTCGGTGGTCAACGCCCTAAGCAAATCGCTAACTCTGACGGTCTGGCGCGACGGCGGTATCCATCGCCAACACTTTGCAAAGGGCGACCCGGTAGGACCGCTCGAGCGCATCGGCGACTGCGAAGCCGGCATCAGCGGAACTGAAATCTCCTTCATGCCCGATCACGAGATTTTCTCCGACACCAACTTCAAATTTGAAATCCTCAGTGGGCGCCTGCGCGAACAAGCTTTTCTCAACAAAGGCGTGTTCATTCACCTATCGGATAAGCGAAGCGAAAAACAGACCACCTTCCATTATGAAGGCGGTATTATAGAGTACGTTCAGCACCTCAACGCCGCGCAAGAATGCCTGCATCCCGACGTGATCCACGTCGAAGGTGATTATTTCTCCAAAGAGAACAATGTCACTATCCACGCCGAAATCGCCATGCAGTGGACCAGCGTTTACCGCGAGTCTATCGACTGCTTTACGAACAACATCGCCAACAAAGATGGCGGCGCGCATATGGCGGGTTTCCGCGGAGCACTGACACGCTCGGTGAACAAGTACATCAACAACAACTCGCTGGGACCGAAGGGCGCTAAAACCGACCTCTCGGGAGAAGATGTGCGCGAAGGTTTGACGGCCGTCATCTCCGTCAAGATGCCCGACCCGAAATTCTCATCGCAGACCAAATCCAAACTGGTCTCTTCCGACGCTAAATCGGCAGTAGAAAGCATCCTCGGCGAGGCTTTGGTTCAGTTCTTCGCTGAAAACCCGCGCGTCGCTCGCAGCGTCATCATGAAGGCCATCGACGCCAGCCGAGCGCGAGAAGCAGCTCGCCGAGCGCGTGACCTGACGCGGCGCAAGGGTGCGCTCGAGAGCATGAGCCTTCCGGGTAAACTCGCTGACTGTCAGGAAAAGGACCCCGCTAAATCTGAAATTTTCCTCGTCGAGGGTGATTCCGCAGGCGGCTCGGCTAAGTCCGCCCGCGACCGCAAAGGTCAGGCCATCCTCCCCTTGCGCGGTAAAATCCTCAACGTAGAAAAAGCCCGTATCGATCGCATGCTCGGCTCGGAAGAGATCGTCACCCTGATCACAGCGCTTGGCACCGGCATCGGCTCAGACGAATTCGATCTCGCCAAACTGCGCTACCATCGCGTCATTATCATGACCGATGCGGACGTTGACGGCAGCCACATCTCGACTTTGCTGCTCACCTTTTTCTTCCGTCAGATGCGCCCCCTGGTCGAGCACGGGCATCTCTACTTGGCGCAGCCGCCACTATACAAAGTCAGCAAGGGTAAACGCTCGCGTTATCTCGACGACGAAGAAGCCCTTGAAGAGTACTTAACCACCATGGGTTGCGAGGGTTACTCGCTGAAACTCGCTGATAAAAGCGAGCTTGTTGATCAATCGCTGAAGTCGGCTTGTCGCAGCTTGAGCTCGTTCCGCCAGCACGTTTCGCGCCTTGGCCGGCGCTGGGACGAACGCGTTATCGAATCAGCGCTTCGTGCGGGAGCAGGCATCCCCGGTGCTCTGGATGACAC
>JAPKCE010000107.1 GCA_028823075.1 Myxococcota bacterium | reverse complement strand
TGAAAGCACCTGGCGCAGGGATCACCGACAAGGAGACGATGACCTCAGCGGCGCGCAGTTTATTGGCTCCGGTTCTGCGTCATTCGCTCTTTATCCGTCGTGCGCGAGCCTGGTTCGCGCTGCGTATGCTGGGAAGTGATTCTGCGGCTACTTTGGAGGATCGGGCGCCCAAGGTCGATGCCCATACTTACGCTCTTTTACCGGACAAACAAGCCGGCGAAGCATCGTTCATGGTGAACCTCAACCCACTGGTCCGAGTGCCCGATGCAGACCGCGCCGAAGCCTTGGCAGAGCTTGCTGAGTTCACTCAACGTCGCGGCATCGAACTGCTGATCGTCCACCCCGCTTATCCGGTTTCCAAATCCCATCGCTGTTTGCTTACCGACTTCGCCAAAGGGCGCTATTTGCCCTTGCTTGAGGCGGAAGACGTCTTCCTCGCGGCGGCAACCCGCCGGGGCCTGAACAAGATGGACTTTTTTCAGGCCGACCCCTTTCATCCTAACGCGATGGGGCATCGGGTTCTCGCCCGGTCCATCGCGAGCTTCATCGAAACGCATCTCTCCGACGACTTTGAGGCGCGGCGATCCCCTTGAGCCGAGCTAGAGCGTGCCTTGTGCGAAAAGCCGCCTGAAGTAACGGCTCTTGAGCAGGCCGAACTTGCGCATGGCCCGCGGGATCACTGACGCCAAGTTGCGTTCCAACAAACACAGGGCGTCGACCGCATCACCGGGGGTGACGACGACCTCAGAAAAGAAGGGCCGCATGGTCTCGGCTAGGGTATCGGTGGTGAAGAACTGACGATGATCCAAGTCGCTAAAATGCTCGTAGATGACACCCCCTGCCTGCAGAGCTTCTAAAGCCGCGCAGTTGGGCACCGTCACCAGGACGTTGGTGCGTGCAACGCGGGCTGCTTCAGCCAGCAACTCCGCAGGATTCTCGGCATGCTCAAGCACCTCGAAGAGTAGAACAGAGTCGACGCAATTATCCTCTAGTGGAAGACCGGGTTGGCAGAGATAGGTGGTCAGGCCTCGCTCGTTTGCCATGGCGACGTACTCAGGATTGATGTCGGCACCGCAGGCGCTAAACCCTTCGCCTTGAAGGGCTAGGCCGTAGCTGCCCGTGGCACAGCCGTAGTCAAGCACTTCTTTGCCGATGTGGCGGCGCGCAAAGGCGACCAGTGATGATGCCGCCTCACCGCCAACCTGCGCATCCAGATAATATCCGGTGGTGTCGCGAAACACCTTGGCTCGGATCTCGTTGCCGATCATCGGTTCGCCAAACCCCAACTTGAATCTTGCAGAGTCTGGTTCCAGTCGCCTGCGTGGTTACGATCCTCGGCATGGTTGCCGACCATGCGTTGAATCGAGTTGCTGCCGTCCCTGTTTTCATCGCCAAGTCCTTGAACGGCGTTTGCGCAGAAGTCGTCATCGATAAAGCCGCCGGCCGGCAAGGCTCCGTCTTGTTGGGTCCATTGTCCTGCTTCGGCAACAGCCGCCGCGGCTCTCTCGGAGTCAGCAGCAGCCGTGCCCGTCGGTGCGTCAGCCACCAATAAGGCATCTTGAATGATGCCGTCGGCATCGAGGACTTGTAAAACGTTATCGGTGGCCGTGATGCCGGAATCCGTGCTCCAAAGGTCCCAGGCCGTGGCGTAGTTGCGGCTATGCGCGTCGCCGCCAAACTGGGTTATCGATTCGATTTCATCGCTTGCCGAACCCGGGTTGCAGGTGTCGCGACCGCCGTTGAAATGAACCAGGATGATATCACCGTCGGCGACCGAGATCGCCGGCAGCGTCAGCACGGTGGACCTGCGCTCCTTGACCGTGAACCCCTCGATGGACCCGCCACCAATGGCCTGCAGTTCGAGCAGGTCACAACCGTTGGTGATGTTGGCGTTGAGTTCGCTGATACTCAGCTGAACACCCAGCAGGAAGCCTTCGAAATCGGCGCTCCTCATCTGTGCGCCGAGCGCTGCGCCCGTAGCATCGAGCAGGCTGTCATCAACGCTAACGCTATAGCTTTCGCCGCTGCCTTGGCGCGCAGTGGTCAAGGTGATGGTGGTATCGTCGCTAACAACGGCAGCGCTTATAGCGAGTCCGGCAATGGTAAACTGAGACCCGTCGGCACTCAGGCTCTCGACGTCGAGAACTCGACTAAAGCTCAAGCGAACTTCGCTGCTCGACATGGCCAGTGCCTCCGTCAGGGCGGTCGCAGGACATTCGATGTTGCTTAGGGCGTCGCCGCTATAGGCAGAAAGTTGCGGCGTCACGCGGTAGCGCCACATCGGTCCTTTGATCGTCAGGCTACAGCCTTCAACAAGCTGGAGCTGCATTTGCAATGTGTCGGGAAGGCGCAGGACGAGCCCTGTTCCCATCATTCCCGTCGTATTAACAGGAGCACCTGCGAAACTATTGCCCGCAAAGCCCATACCACCGGTTAGGGTCACATCGGCGTCCAAATATTCCGCTTCATAGTCACCAAGAGCGCTCTCAAGGTCATCGGCGGCGTTCACATCTTGCAGCATATCCAGCGCGTCACCTTCGCCCCTGAGAAGTAGGTCGCTAAGGCTTGTGACGATGCGCTGGCCGTAAGAATCGGCGCATTCGGTGGCCGTACAGCTGAGGAGCGTGCCGGCCTGAATACCATTAGCGGCAGGGTTATGAGCGACGAAAATCGCTGGGCCGCTGCGGTTGGCCTGAACGAAGAACCCAGCGACATCAAGTCCGTGCTCTGGGCGGGTCGCTGTTACCATGACGGTGCCGACGACGACGTTGATGGCTCCAGGTACGGCACTACGAATTGTTGCGATCTGTTGTCCCGCCGCTGGGTCGACACCGTCAGCGATACCTCCGTCGCGAGCAGGCGTTACGCCCGAATCTGGCGCCGCGACGCCGGAATCTCTGGGTCGCTCACCCGCGTCATCGATTGGCACGGCAGCATCCCGACGTTGGCCCGCATCATTGGGCATGGGGCGGATATCACCGCGGCTTCCCCCTGTTGGCGATGAACCACAGGCGCAAAGGGTGACAAAAAGAGATCCGGTCATCAACCGTTGAGCAAACATAGTTAGTCTCCGTTAGGCGCTCGCTAACAGGCCGGGGCGGACATCTTCAAGCTCATCGGCGTCAGGAATAAAAAACTATGCTATTCGATGACAGATGCCTTTCAAGACGCTAGGGTTTAGCTCTGCAATGAGTCGCAATTGGAGTGAACTTATGACGCGCATCGCCGTATTATCCCTTTCGGTCTTTCTTGTTTCTGCCTGTGGAGACGCTGAAGCGCCCGGGGATTCATCGCGCTGTGGTGACCGGCGGGTTGGCGGTTTTGAAGAATGCGACGATGGCAACAGCATCGCTAGCGACTCCTGCACCACCGAATGTAAAAAATCGGCCTGCGGCGATGGTATCCTGCGTGGCGATTTGAGCCCGGGCACCGTCGGTTTTGAAAGTTGTGATGATGGCAATGATTTCAATGAGGATGCTTGTCTGGCTCAGTGCCGCGTCGCTGTTTGCGGTGATAGCGTTGTACGCACCGACATCGCCGAGGGTGAAGAGGGCTACGAAGCTTGTGACGACGGCAACGATGATGATCTCGACGGTTGTACAGCGGCTTGCCAACTCATCGGTTGTGGTGATGGGGAGTTGCAGCCTCAATTGGGTGAAGTCTGCGATGACGGTAACGAATCCGACACCGACGACTGCACCAACCGCTGTCAGCTCGCTGGTTGCGGCGACGGTTCGATCTGGGAAGGCAATGAGGACTGCGACGATGGCAACCGCGATCATTTCGACTCTTGCCTCAACACCTGTTTATCGGCGCGCTGTGGCGATGATGCTCATCGTCTAGACTTGATCGAAGGAACCGAGGGGTTTGAAGCTTGTGATGACGGCAACCTAGTCGATGATGATGGTTGCTTGAGCAGTTGCACTGAAGCGCGTTGCGGCGACGGAATTTTCCGCCGAGACCTTAACCCGGTGGACGCTAATTACGAAGAATGCGACGACGGCAACGATTCGGATGACGACGACTGCTCGACCACTTGCGTTTCGCTGGGTTGTGGCAACGGCTTAGTCAACGAAGGTGAAGCTTGTGATGACGGCAACCTTGAAGATGCTGACGCCTGTCATAACGATTGTACGGCGGCAGTTTGCGGTGACGGTGTCCTGCGCCGTGACCTTGAACTGGGCGAAGAGGGGTTTGAGGCCTGCGACGACGCCAATGAAGACGCTGGCGATGATTGCACCAACGGCTGCATTATCGCGCGTTGCGGTGACGGCGTGTTGCGCATGAACATCGAGGTTGGCGCCGAAGGTTATGAAGCCTGTGATGATGGTAACGAGGTCGACGATGATGCCTGCTTGATCGCTTGCAGCATTGCTGTTTGCGGTGACGGTGTTCTGCGCGCCGGTCTCGAAGAAGGCGTCGAAGGCTTTGAAGTCTGTGACGACGGCAACGAGGTCGACAACGACGCCTGTCGTAACGCCTGCGTCGCCGCAGCTTGCGGCGATTCAGTGATTCGCATGGACATCGCCCAGGGCGCCGAAGGCTTTGAGGCCTGCGACGACGGCAACGAAAGCGACGCCGATGCTTGCCGCAATACTTGCATCTCAGCGGTCTGCGGTGACGGTGTGCAGCGAGGCGATATCGCCGAAGGTAACGATGGTTTTGAGGCCTGTGATGACGGCAACGCGTCCAACCGCGACGCCTGTGTGCGCGGCTGCCTTGTTGCTGCCTGCGGCGATGGCTTTGTGCAGCGCGTCGAAGAGGTCTGCGATGATGGCAACACCGACGATGGCGATGCCTGCGATGGTGATTGTCAGGGTCCGGCACCCCAATTTTGTGAAGCGCCCGACGGTGGCGGCAGCGAGGCTCATGGCTATCAATGGCAGGCCGATAGCTGCAACATCGGTCCGCGTTACAATTGGGTGGGTATGGGCAGAGCCGCGACGGTTGCGAACCTGCGCGATGATTCGATTCACGGTCCCTTTCCACTCGGCTTCACCTTCACCTTTTACGGTGAGCAAGTCACTCAGTTCTGGTTGACCTCGAATGGCACGATGCATTTTGCGGCGCCAAGGGGCAGCCACTGTTGTAGTGGTCAGGCCATGCCTTCTGCCAGCTTTACATCACTTGGAATCGCTGCTTTCTGGACCGACATTAATATTGGTGGTGGTTCGATGAAGCATCTCACCGTCGGAGCCGAGGGGCAACGGCAGTTGGTCGTCGAGCGCATCGGTGTTGAGTATGGCGGCAACGTGCCAATCCGTTATCAGATCGTGCTCAGTGAAGGCAGCAACGATATTACCATCAACATCGCCGAAGCGCGCGCCGTCACCCATTCCGCAACGATTGGAATCCAGCATTCGAACGCCGAAAATCGAGCTTTGCACGCTGCTTTTTGGGCACGTGCGCAGACGCCCCAACTCAGCGAAAAGGCTTACCGCTTCGTTCCTTGGTAGCGGTTTTGTGAGGCTATGCTAGATACGATCGACTTCACCTGGGGTTGATGATGAAAATAGCACTTACGCTCGGCTTTTTGCTGGTTGCCTGCTCACCCAATCAAACGGTGTCGGATGCTGGTGTTTCGGTCTCTGCGGATGCTCTCGATGCTTCGACAGCGGTCATTGACGGCGGGCAAGCAGCGGCTGATGCGGGGTCGGTTCAATCCGGTCTAACCTGGCATAAAGAGATTCGCGCCGTCGTTGAATCCCATTGTTCGGGTTGCCACCAAGACGGCGAGATCGCCCCCTTTGTTCTCAACGATTATGACTCGGTTTTCGGCCTAAGGGCAGCGGTCGCCGAAGCCGTGCGCAGCGGCGCCATGCCCCCTTGGCAGGCCGCCAAAGGATGTAACGAGTACGAGGGTGATTATTCGCTAAGCGATAGTGACCGCCAAGCCATACTGGATTGGATAGAAACGGGTGCGGCCGAGGGGGATGCGAGCGATTATATTGCGCCTGAAGTGTCCAATGCCCAGATGAGTCGTACCGACATCACCTTGACTATGCCCGTCGATTATCTTCCTGCATCAAGCCCGGACGATTACCGTTGTTTCATCATCGATTGGCCTGAAGATCGTCAGCGTTACATTACCGGTTTTGCCGTCGACCCGGGCAATGCGCGCATGGTTCATCATGTTATCGGCTTTCTGATTGAGCCACGCCTCGTCGACCGTTTTCGCGCCAAGGATGACCGTGACGAAGGTCCAGGCTACACATGTTTTGGTGGCCCCGGAGAGATTATGGACGGTGTTGCCTGGATCGGTTCTTGGGCCCCCGGCGGTCGAGGATACGACCTGCCCGAAGGCACCGGGATTCCTGTTCCGCCGGGCTCGGTGGTCGTGATGCAGGTCCATTACAATACTCTGGTCGAAGCCCCACAGAGCGACCGCAGCAGCATGCGCTTCAAGGTCGATGATACGGTAGCCAAACCTTCGAAATGGTTGCCTTGGACTCATCCGTTTTGGGTCGACAACCGCATGCCTATGAGCATTCCTGCCGGTCAAGCCGGCGTGCGTCACAGTTTCTCCTTCGATCCCACGATCGACCGCGTCGGTATGCCTTTTGGAGTTGGGCGTCCTTTTGATATTCACCTTGTCGGCACCCATATGCATCTTCTCGGAAAAAGCATTCGCTTGTCGATT
>JAPKCE010000106.1 GCA_028823075.1 Myxococcota bacterium | reverse complement strand
CGAGTTTCGACTGGTCAGCAGTGCCCATTCGCGAGGACAAGTCCCTGGCATCGGCGGTTAAATAATCGAGCATACTGCGTTTTTGAAGCAACCTACGAGCACGCTGCTCAGGTGTTAACCTCGACGCAGCCGACCCGAAAAGGCGCTCGAAAAGAATGTGCGGGCGAGCCTCTCTGGGGGCCGGTGTTGTCTCCGAGAGCCACGATATATTTCGACTGTAAGCACAACTATAACCCGAGTCGCAGCCGCCCGCGTTACCGCCGCCTTCCGAACTTAAAGCGAGGCTTCGAAAGGGGTGATCAGCGGCGATTTCATTGGCGATGACCTGGTCCAAGCTGATGCCATTGCGAATACCCGCACCATCGGTTTTATAACAATGGGCGGCCGTCAAAAATGAACCGGTACCCGCCGCGTGATCGCCAGGACCGTCCGGCCGAGCCGGATCGTTGCGCAGGCCACTGATGATACGAAAGCGGCCTTGCAGCGAAGCCATCGGAGCGAGGATGGTCTTAAGATCAAAGTTGAGCCCCTCGCGCTCGGGGGTCCAGCCGACAGACTGTATGCCGTTGGGAACGTAGAACGCCAAAAATCGCGGGGTCGCGAGATGGTCGTCGGCCCAGGCCCTGCGAGGTAAGGCGCTCGGTAAAAAGGGCAGCAGCAAGCTGCCACCAAGACCGCGTAGAAACTGTCGCCGATTAAAGCTCATCTCTCGCCCTCCTGACGAATTCGACTATGAGTAAAGAGTTTCGAACTGGCGACGAGTTTTAGGAGCTCGCGAAGGTTCAACTGCGACTCTCGAAAGCGTTCTATCAAAGTGTCTTTATGACAATCATCCAAGCCGCGAGGGGCTCGGGCCAAGGCGTAAATGAGCATCTGTTCGACAAAGCATTCGGACAGACGATCATCATTAGCGATGATCGTTTGCAACTCTAAAACACCGTTAAAGCTACGTCCGTCGGGCAACTCTCCGGTGACATCAGGGCGCGGGTCGATGCGGCGCCCGATCCCATCAAAGCCTTCCATACCCAGACCGATTGGGTCCATGCTTAGGTGGCAACCCGTGCAGGACGGGTCGGCGCGATGTTGGGCGAGCCGCTCACGCAAGCTCGCTCCCTGGTTAACATCTTCAAAATTGCCTTCGACCCCGGGCGGGGGGGGGGGCGGAGCATCGCAGAGCAGTCGCTCGAGAACCCACTTACCGCGTTTAACCGGTGAGGTGCGGGTTGGAAAGGAGGTCAAGGTGAGCACGCTCGCGTTGCTGAGCAGTCCACCGCGATGCGCAGCTCGAGCGTCGACTTCAAACCAGCCCTCATGCCCAGGAACAGCTGTACCTTGCGGGGGCACGTCATAATGCGCGGCGAGGCGATCGTTGACGAAGCTCGGTGCGCCGTCGATGAGCTGCGCCAAAGAATGGTCACCGTTGAAGGCCCACGCGAGCAGCAGATCTGTTTCTAGACGCATCGCTCGACGCAAAGGCTCGTCGAAATCGGGAAAGAAATGGTAATCGGGCTGGAGCGAATCTAAATTGGAAAGTTGCAACCATTGGGCGAAGAAACTGGTGAGAATTTGCTGCGTTTTAGGCGAGGCCAAAGCGGCTTCGACGATGCGAAGATAGGGCTCAGGGCTATCCAGTTCACCGCGCCCAGCGGCGCTGAGGAGATCAGCGTCGGGCGGGGCATCCCAAAGAAAGAAGGCCAAGCGCGTGGCGAGCTCGTAGCCGCTTAGACGATGAACCTGCTCGGAGGGCGTCTCGATGAGGTAGGTTAAGCGCGGCGAGAGGAGCACGGTTTTCATGGCCAAGCGCAGCGCATCTTCCCAGGAAGCACCGGCGTCGACTGTATGCTCAAGCAGACGTTGTAAGGGGCTAAAGTCCGCATCGGCGAGCTCTGTTCGCCAGGCTTTCGCCGCAAAATTCCGCAGACTCGGCAGTGCACAGTCAGCGCCAGCAACGAGGTCGCAGGGGATCAGTGCATCTCGCAATTCGTTGTTGATGCTGATGTCAAAAGGGCCTTCAATTTCGAGCCGGTCGACGATTAAATTGCGGTCTCGCTGGTTAGGGTCCGGATCGTTCGGCGCATAATAATCGTTGATGAAGGCCACCGCGAAGCTGTGCACACCAGGTTCTACAGCGACGCGTGTTTGGAAGCGTGCAGGCGTGTTGCTGTTGGCTACGTCAAAGGTCTGGCCGTCGACATTATCGAGGCGAAAGGTCATGCGTGCGGGTTCGTCGCCGGCTTGCTGGCCGTAGGCGTAAGCGCGCAGGATATAAGTGCCGCCAACGGCCGCGTTCCAACTCGTGACCAATTCACCGTTAGACCAAAGGTTCCAACCGCCGTTGCGGTTGGGGCCTCCCACCTCACCGCCCAAATCCTCGGCAGGAAGATTGCTCAAGGTCACGTCGGGCGCCCGGCGGAGAGCCTGTTCTAATGCGCTTTCGATGATCTGCTCGGCCTGAGCAAAATGCACAGCCGTAAAACTGAGCACTTCGCCTAGATGGTCGTAGCCGTGCCCGATGTCGTCCTCGGGCATGGGTTCGGCGAGGGCCGCGTCGACGCCGAGAAGATCGCGCAGGGCGTGCCCAAATGCGCGCCGGGTGAGGCGACGAAGAGGTACAAAGCCAGGGTCGTCGCAGGATTCGCCTGGTCCCGCATCGACCTCTTGAGACCCCGCATCTTGAGCGGGCGCTCCGCTATCGAGCGCCAAAGGTGGGTCGTCGCTGCCCGGCTGCTCTGTAGAGCAAGCGCCGACGAGCAACGACAGAAGAATAAAGCTAAATGAGGTGCTTAGATTGATCATATGTCAATGTACCATGATTGATGAAAATGCTGGTGGCGAAAACTTGTCGACGGCGGGAACTGGCACTTAGGCGGAAAGTTGTTTAGTTTCTCGGGCGTTAGTTCGGAGTTAACTATGCGGTCGTTATTTATTTTATTGTTGTTCACGTCGGGCTGTTCCTTGCTCGAATCACCAAGGGATATTTCGCTTACCGACAGTGGCCCGATATTAGCCCATGATGCGGGCAGCCCATCCGACGCCGGCCCGTCCGAAGAACCGCGCTGCAGCAAAGACCCCCAACGCATGCGCGACAAGGCCTCTTGCGCCGGCGACGAAAATTGCCCCTGCGGAAGCTATTGCTGGCTCGGGCAATGTCATTTCGAATGTTTGGATGGCGAACGCCCCTGCGCCGAAGATCAGCGCTGCGGTCTTTATGGGCGCTGCGTGGCTGCCGAGGACAGTGAAGAGATCCCGGAGCTCGAGGTCCCAGAAGCGGGTAAGTTGGTGATCAGTCGGTCTTGGCTTCAGGTGCTCGATCGCGATCAGGAGCCGGTCGTTAAGTTGAGCGCTGAAGGGGCAGCAGTCGGCAAGGTTAGGGTAACGGCACGACGGGCTCTGCAATCGACGCTTCTCGATGAGCAGCGCGCTTTGGCGGACGAGCATGTCGAAGTGAGTTGTTCCGAATTCGGCGACGATTTTGCCGCCGAATGTTCATTTTCCAACATCGAGCCAGAGGCGCCGCAAAAGATTAGGGTTCGAGCCGCCGGGTCGGTTGAGTCGGCTGATCGCGTCGCCGACCAGTGGACCGTGCAAGTCCATTGGCCGCGCGGGCAGCGCGTAATCACCATGAAATTAATCGCCGTTCCGGAAGCTCCGGCTCAGGTCGATGGATTGTATGAGGGGCGATATGAGTTGCGCAGCTCAGATGGCGCCGAGATTTTGTCGCTGCCGGTTCGCGCCGAGGTTCTTGCTGGGGAAGACGGGAATGTCCTTCGGCTCATCGATGAGGCCAAAGTTCTTGGTGGGCTCAACCACGCTGACGATGTTTGGGGCAGATGGGACGAAGAATCTGCCAGCCTGACCCCTTTCGCTCTGCTTCAAAGCGGCAGCGACGCCGGCGATTATCAAGCGCATTTGCAGCATGCTGGTGCGATGGCGGTAACTTCGGGCGGAACTTTGATCGCTAATTTCGATGTTGCGGTGGCCGGAATAGCGCCGCGAGACGACGCCTCCTTTCGATTCCAAGAGTTAGGCCGGTATGGCGTACAGAACATGCGTGCGGTTTTGACCTTGGCGCGCAGCGACGACCTTCCGGATGAGGCTGTCATTCGTTCTCTGGAAGCTCAGGCGGGAGGCCGCACTGGAAGTCTTGATGCTCTCGCCGACCCTTCGACGTATTGGGGGAATCGCGGCTCGTGGGGCGCAAACCTTGGATGGAAATCCGCTGCGCAGAGCCTATCGGCTGTGAGCTTGTCTCGAAGAATCAACGGAAACACCTGGACGGCCTTTTATAACCCCGAAATCATCGATTATATCAGTTTGCCCGAAGATTCGAAAAGCTTGACCGCCTGTGAAACCGACTTTGATGGCGACCGAAGATCTCACCCTAACTACTTGGAATTGCTGTGCCGTTCCTCGGCTTATCCGATCCGTTCCATCCGGCTTTGTGAAGATGTTGCTGAGGAGCGCGCAGCAATTGGCTGCACTGATATGCAGACCGCAATGCACTGCAACGGACGGCCATGTCTATTCAAGTGTCTTAAGCAAATGGGTTCTGGGCCTCTCCTTAACGCTGACAAAGCCAATCACTGCGCCCAGCGTTACATGTGCTACTCGCCGCCTCCAGCAGATGCTGTTTTTAGCACCGCCTCTAACGGGTTGAGCGCCACCATGAACCGCGTCAGCGGCGATCTAACTTGCGCCGGTGACGAGCCCGCCGAATCGGCGCTAGGCTTCTTGAGTAATCCGGACCGAATCGTGGAAGAGCAGCTCACCAGCAGCCAACTGTTTGGCGCCTGTATTCGAGATTTAAACCGGGAAGCGCCGAGCGTCGAACGTGACGGAGACGGTTTGAGGAGCCTTTTTCAAAGTGAGGGCTGCATAGATTTAGGACGCTACTTTAACGCTTTGCGTTGGTCATCCTGGGCCGCTCGCGACCGCATCGGTCACCCCGAGCGCGACGCTCGAGACGGCGAAGAGGGGGCACATTCCCTCTACCTTCGCCTAGTCGGCGCTTGGGCCCAACTGCATCAATACCTCGCGGTCGAAGGTCTGCAAACGCACCTTTTCAACCGTAGCTTGCCGGAAAATGATGAGCTTTTGGCAACCGAGTCCATCAATCTAACCGCCCTTACGGAACAACTCGCTCGCGGCATGGAGATGATGACCAACACCTATTTTGTCGGCGGTCTGATCGGTGTGCCGGCCGATGTATTGGCTGTACCGGATTACCGTGCCCGTTTGCATGTGGATTTCGATTCCAGTGAATCCTGGCATCGTCAAAGCACTGGGCTTCCCGTGTTTATGCTCGAGTCTTTGGGCAGCTACCTCGAGGTTGTCCACGCCCAGATGCTCGAAGCTTGGGAAGGAGACGGCGACTTGGATGGCAGCGCTGCTCCGGCTTCGCTCGCATTACGCCAAAGCGTCGCTATTGAGTCTTTAGCGCGCCAACTCTGGACGAAGGCATCACAACAGGATTTGACCTGGAATTTAGAGATGCAACGGGCGCTCAGGAACACCCGCAATTGGCGTCAGAAGTTGATGACTTTGCGACAATCGATGGTCCGCGGCGCTAACGCTTTGGGGGTGAGCGAGGATGATCTCGCCTTTGTATACGATCCTGAACTGGAACTCGGCCGGCTCAATTCGGTGAGCGAGCACCTTTTGGGCGGATATGTCGGTAGGCAGATCGACTTCGCTACGACGAAATATAGCTTGGCGGCCGACGCCTGGACGAGTTTGCGAACTGGGGTTGTTCAGCAACGAAATTTCGAGGCGCAACAAGCAGAGCGCCTATCTAAGATAAAAGCAGCCTACGGGAGTCAATTTACGGAACTCTGCGGCGACCAATTGGTGACTAGTAGCGCGCTGGAATGGGCGCGAGATCTGTCTGACCCCATGCTCTGCGGTTTGGACAATACCAACGATGATTGTGAACTGGATAAGTCGGCGGTTTATGACCTGGTAACGCCCGACCATTTGCGCGGTCGTTTGGCGCAGATGCATTGGTATCGGCGTTTGCATAATCCGGCCGCTAACTTTGTGCATGACGGCTTGGCATCGCTGGTTGAACTCGCCACCTTTACCGGTGAGCATGCCGAGGTCTCGGATCTATTGAGAACGGACTTTAGCGCCGAGCAATTGGGGCGCTTTGCCGAAGGCTTGTATCTTGGCACCGTCGGTGTGGAGCGCTCCGAGCAGAAAGCCTTGCAGGCGCGCGGGCTCGCCGAGGCGTTTCTTCCCAATGCTCAGCCCATGCCGACGCTCAGTGATCTGCCTAATTCGCCGCTTGAGAATACCTCTTGTTATGTTGGCGCAGTCGGGTCGGCGATGTCGGCATCGCGCATGTCGGGTCTGGCGCTAAAAGAGGCGCAAGCCAACGCTCAGGGTTTTGTTGATTCCTATCGCCATGCGGCGAGCAGTTGCCAGATATTGGTTCGTCAGCATGACACTGAACAGCGAATAAACGCCGTTTATACAGGGCTAATGATCGGTTTGACCGCAGCACAAACCGCTCTACAAGTCGCGGGAGAACTTACCGATGTCGATGCTATCGGGCTCTTTACGAGCGGCGGCGCAAAGGGCGTCAGCGCCGGGGCAAAAGCCGGAGCAGCAGCCCTGGGCGGGGTGATGGCGAGTCTGACCTTAGCGCATAATAACGTGATGACTAACATAGCCAATAACTTCGAAGAAATCCGCTGCTTCCATGACGCTGAGATGCACCTTATC
>JAPKCE010000105.1 GCA_028823075.1 Myxococcota bacterium | reverse complement strand
GGGAATTCGCAGCGCCGCACTGGAGATGGCGAGGGTGCTCAAGCCCGGCGGAATCGTTATCGCCGAATTCTACAACCCGCGCTCGGTGCGCGGCGCCATCTGGAGCCTTAAACCGGGGGGAAAAACGGGTAAAGATGGGCAGAGCGAGCGCGACGTCTATGTGCGCTTTGATACACCGCAACAGGCGCGAGCCTACTTTCCTGAAAGCATGGAGATCGTCGAGCGTTACGGCTTGCGGGTAATTACGCCACTACCCATTTTCCATAAAATCCCCTTGTTCGACTCTGCCTTGCAAGGGCTTGAAGGGGTGCTGGCCAGGCCGCTTGCCGGCTTCGGCTCTTTTTATGATCTGGTGCTGCGAAAAGAATAATTATTTGCTGGCCGACGGGTGGGCCGATAAGGCCGGCCCTGCCCAAAGGAGCGCTTCGTTCATGGCCCGTTTTTCACCGCAGCTTCGTCTCATCTCGTTGCCGCAGGACAGCAAGCCGTTTTACGATTTGGATGTCGAGGTCGACCGAATCCACGATCTGGCAAGTTTCACCCGTTTTTTGCGCGAACTCCGCGGTGATTTTCATGACGGGGACGAGGAATGGGCGAACGATGATCTGGAACAGTTCCTCTCCGGGCTAAATGGTGCGGCCGATGATCTGCAGGCCTTCCGAGGCGCGTCGGAGGCACCGAGTTGGCGCCGCTTTGCGCGTTTGCTGCTCGCAGCCACCGTGCGCGAGTAATTTCAGTCTTTGACGAGCGTTCTGAGCTCAGCCTGAAAGAGTCTACTATGTAGAGCCACCATAAATCTGCTAAGCTATGCTCCAGGGCTAGTTCAGGGGATTTCTCGTGCGGCAGCACTTTCTTTTTATGGGTTTTTTTGTCGCTATTTTGAGCGCCTGTCCCAGGAGCTTTGACAGCGGCTATCCCCCTTGTGAGACCGATCCCGACTGTCACACGCGCATGCTCGGCGAAGCCTTTGTTGGCTATCGCTGCCGCCAAAGCCGCTGTGTTTTACGGAGTTGCGGCGACGGCAAAGTCGATTCCGCCAGCGAAGAATGTGATGATGGTAATGAGGATGATTGGGATGGTTGTGACCATCTCTGCCACCTGCGTGCCTTGCGTTCTCCGCCCGACGCAGGCCCCGTCGATGGTGCTGCGCTCGCCGATGCCGGCAGTGACGCCGGGCCCGATGCGGGAACTTTTGATGGAGGCTTCTCGGGTGATGCTGGATATCGTGCGCAAGCCAGTGAACTCTGCGCTGATGCTCCCGTAGCAAACGGTTCCCTGCGTATCGGTATAGCCCCCGGAAACAGCTATATACCCTTACCCGATATCGTATTGGACCCGGCGGCCGTCGGCCATGCTCTCGCTCATCGCCTGGCTGCCGGTACCGATGGGCATGGTTGCATCGGCATGTTGCAATTGCGCGTCGAATTATCGCCACAATGCAGCTTGGTGACCTTTTTCCAGGCCGGCGATAATGGGCTCCAATTACAAACAGCTTCACTCAGCGTCAGCGAGGCCTGTCCCGGCTGGCCCGCGGCAGTAAGCGGCACATGGCGGTTGCGCGCCGAGGAGAGTTCGGCATGGGTAGCGGTCGATCGCGCCGTACCTGGAATGGGCGGAGGTTTTACCTGTTTTGGTCCGCAAACTCTGACCTTAGGTGGGGCCGTTCGCCTGTTCGCACTGGGGCAGCCCGACCTCATAATGAGTCTCGAAGAGATCGAGATTTCTGGGTTCTTCAGCAGTCAAGGTCAGGGTGGTAACCCGCCGCTGGCCTGCGCCGCCGGTTGCGGTGATGGGCGGGTTGAAGGGAACGAGGGCTGCGACGACGGCAATCAACTCGAAAGCGATGGTTGCAGCTCGAACTGTCAGCTCGAATGCTTTGCTCGCCGTGGGTTAGAGGCCTTACCCGACTTAGATTTCAACGGTGATTTCACGCTTGAAGCTTGGGTGGATAGCGAGGGCGAAGCGGTTATGCTCAACGCGCATGGGCTGCGCGTCGAGGTGGGCGAGACGGCAATATTTGGTTGGGGCGATGATCTGCTCAGGGTCGCCATCGGAACGCCTCCCGAGGGTTGGAACCATTGGGCTATGGTCTATCGCCGAGACCTTAACCGCCGCCGCTTGTTTCTCAACGGCAGCCCTTTGCAGGAAGATTTTCCTCAGCAAATCTTCTTTCCTCAAGTGGCGCCCGGTCCACATGCCAGCGCGACTCTAGGCGCCCTGCGCGTATCCTCGGGGGAGCGCTACTCTGGAGCGTTTGTGCCCGTGTACCCCTTTGTCAGCGACCAACAAACCCAGCTCAACTATGAGTTCCGAGGCGGAGCGGGAGCGGCCATCGACCGCAGCGAAGCCAAGCGTCATAGCGGCATGGGGGAGGTCATCATAGGCTGCCCCACGCCGCCGACTTGCGGTAACGCTGAGTTGCAACGCGGCGAGCTTTGCGACGATGGCAATTTGCGTCCCGGCGATGGTTGTAACGAGTTTTGTCGGCTTGAAGGCTGCGGTGACGGACGCCTCGGCGAAGGCGAGGATTGCGACGACGGCAATCGCTTTGATTCCGACGGTTGCCGTAACGATTGCAGCGAAGCGAGCTGCGGTGACGGTTTGCGGCGTAGCGATTTGATCGTCGGTCAAATCGGCTTTGAGGCCTGCGATGATGGCAACGAAACCGATTCCGATGGGTGTAGTAATACCTGTCAGGTGGCGCGCTGCGGTGATGGTTTGTTACGTACAGGGCTGGAACCGGGCGACGAGGGCTTTGAGCTTTGCGATGATGGCAACCAAATCGACACCGATGCCTGCCGTACCGATTGTTCGTTGAGCGTTTGCGGTGATGGGGTGCTGCGCCGCGATCTAGAGCTTGACGCCGAAGGTTATGAAGAATGCGATGATGGCAACGTTGAGCCGGGGGATGGCTGCAATGTGTCCTGCCAAAACGAGCAATGCGGCAACGGACGCATCGACCCGGGAGAGAGCTGCGATGACGGTAACGTCGTGCATGCCGACGCCTGCCGAAACGACTGTGTTGCCGCACGCTGTGGTGATGGAATTCGCCGCGTTGATATCGCCGAAGGGCAAGAGGCTTATGAGGCCTGCGACGACGGTAACGTGGTCAACACCGACGCCTGTTTGGACCTCTGCCTGGTGGCACGTTGCGGCGATTCGGTGGTGCGCACAGACATCGGCCCTGGGCATCTCGGCTACGAGAACTGCGACGATGGCAACAGCGAAGATGATGACGAATGTTCCAACGCCTGTTTGGACCTTCGCACCCATCAGATAGCGCGTGTCTTTGGCGGGCGAGCCCGCGGCCTGCTCTGCGGTCTAAACCGTCGAGATGGATTGCGCTGCAAGGCTACTGACAACCGCTACGGGCTGCTCGGTAACGGCAACAACGTAAATGTCGAGGACCCGGTATTAGTCAGCAATCTAAACGGCGTCATCGATGTCGCCGTGGGTGACTCTCATGTTTGCGCCGCTCTCGAGGGCGGCACCGTGCGTTGCTGGGGCGCTAATTATGCGGGGCAAATCGGCGATGGCAGCGCCGAGAACCGCAACGTGCCGGTGGCGGTTCTCGATCTGAGTAGCGCCACTCAAATCGCAGCGGGCAGTGAGACCACCTGCGCACGGTTAGAAGACGAGACGGTCAAATGTTGGGGTGGCAACAGCAGCGGCATGCTCGGGGTCGGTCAGAATGATCAAACCTATGTGTCGCGCCGCGCTGTCGCTGTTCCTGGACTCAGCCGTGTACGACAAGTTTATACCCTGAGCGACACCATCTGCGCCGTCGGTATGACCGGTTTTACCTGGTGTTGGGGTAACCTACCCTACGGCTCGATTTACCCTGGCGCAGGCGGCCCGAGAGAAGCGCTTACCCCTGAGCTTCTGCGCAACGTTGCCGGCGTCGCCGAGGCCAGTCCTGGTTACGATTTTATCTGTCTGCGCATGGCCGATAACACCGTTTCATGTTGGGGCGGCAACGGCAGCGGGCAATCGGGGAGTACGCCCGGCGCCCAGCCTCAGTACACACTCAATGGCATCGTCGGTACCCTGGGTGCCACGGCCATCGCCACCAACCGCAACAATGGCTGCGCGATCATGGGCAACAATAACGTGCATTGTTGGGGCTCGGGCTATTCGCACCAGGCCAACCCGATTCCGAATTTGGCCGATGCCGCGACGATCTCAGCCTTTGGCGAGAACGGTTACTGCGTAAGCAAGAGCGATTACAGTGTGCATTGCTGGAGCCAGGGTCAGGTCCCCGTCGAAGTCGGTGGCTGGTAGCCGCTTATTTGGCTTTTAATTCAATCTGCAAAACGACGCCATCTCGGATGAGGTTGTCGGCTTTGCCATCGAATTTCATGCCGAAATCTTTGCGGTTGATACTAAACTCAGCCTGGGCCGCGAAGGGGCTGTTACTGATGGTCGCAGGAAAGCTGATCGCCTTGGTGATACCGCGAATAGTAAAGCGACCGCTAAGGTTATGAGTGGCACCCTTTGAATCAGCGCTTACGGGGGTTACGGTGTCGAGCTGGAAGGTGGCCGTGGGGTGTGTGGCGCTGGCGAAGAAATCATCGTCTCGCAGATGCGTCTCAAGTTTGGCGCTCCACTTGGTCGGGCTCTCAAAATCGGCCTGCATCTCTTTGGTTTGAATGACCACGCTGAGGCTGCTGAGCTCACCCTTGTCGTCCTGTTCGGCGGTGGCGATCCACGAGCTGAACCTGTTTTTGTGGGAGCCCGTCACCTTGCTGCCAATAAAAATGATCGAGCCATCGAGGGCAATACCTTGAGCCGCAGCCGCTTTAACCTGCGGTTTTTCTGGAGCTTTAGCAGCAGGTTTACTCGCCGGCTGGGCTGCCTTAGTAGGACCGACTTTTGCCGCCACAACATCCTTTGACGGGTCTTTGGCGCAGCCGCCGAGGGCCATGGAAAGAAGGACGATTGGGGTGATAATAACACGCATAATTAAGCTCCGATTTAGGCTCTGAAATAGAGAAATAGAGTAGCACAGATGGCAGCGATAAGCGCTATTAGCGCCAAACTCAACCACGGACCGCCCATGTTTGAGTGTTCAGTGTATTCGGGCGCCAATGTGGCTTCGGGCACCAATGTGGCTTCGTTAAGGGTCCCCGTTGGCGGAGTTCCGGCGGTGCTGTGATCAGCATCCTGCTCCATGATAGACTCCAGTGAGTCACCGCGCAGCCCGTCGAGTGTTTGCGCGTTCTCGGGCTCGGGTAGTTTGCGCAAGGCCTGCAGTACTTGAGGTTTGATAGCGCGGTCCGAAAGCAAGGTTTTATCTTCGAAATCAGCGAGGAAACCCGGCTGAGACACCCTGGTAAGCACATCTTCGGAGAGATCCTCGTCCAAAGATTCGGAAGAGCCAGTTGGGCCGGTTTCGCGTAAGGCTGTTCGGCTGATAGTGGAAAATGAGGTGTCTTCATCAGCGAAGGGTAGCGGGATGCTCGGGAGGTAGCTGCGTTCGCCTGAACTCAGCGGCGCCAGCACTTGTTTAAGCGCCTCGCCCTCGAGTCGGCCACCCAACTCGCTAAGGTTACGCTCGAGATGAGCGGCCAGCGCGTCACCGTTTGCGAAACGCAGCAGGGGATCGCTGTGTAAGGCTTTGTTCATGCATTCGATAAGGCCGCCGCTGATCTCGGGGCAACTGTCTTTGAGCGGCGGGACCGTGCCGCGCCGAACTCGGCGAAGCGTCTCGATGTCGCTTTTACCTAGAAACAGTCGATGGCCGGTCATCAACTCCCACAGCACCACCGCCAAGGCGAACTGGTCGGAGCGACCGTCCAGCGGTTCGCCATGACTCTGCTCGGGGCTGAAATAGGCAATTTTCCCTTTGAGAATACCGACCCTTGTTTTGACCTTGTTGGTGGCTGCCCGGGCGACGCCAAAATCGAGCAGTTTGGCTCGGCCTTCGAGGTCGACCATGATGTTTTGCGGGCTGACGTCGCGATGGACGACGTTTAAAGGATTACCCTCGAAATCTTTCAGGTGATGAACGGCGTGCAGCCCCCGAGCGATATCGATACCGATTTGCAGGATGAGTCGAAGTGGTAGAGTTTCAGCGCGGGCATGCGCCCGTTCCGAGAGCACCACTAAATCATCGCCTTCGATGTACTCCATGACGAGAAACGGGATGCCGGCTTCTTCGCCAAAGTCCTCTATGCGCACGACGTTTTGGTTGTTGATCAGAGCTGAGATTCGCGCTTCGTCTTCGAAGCGACGAACAAACTCACGGTCTTCGGCGAGGTGGTGAAGCATCTGCTTGATGACCACGCGGCGAGTAAAACCGCGCATCCCCTTTTGTTCGGCCAGCCAAACCTCGGCCATACCGCCGCGACCGAGCAGTTTGATCATATTGAATCGGCCGGCGAAGAGCTTCATAACTGAGCGAATATGTGGTTTTTAGCGGGCTAGGGTCAACCCATAATAAGCAGCATTTTAGCGCCGCCCAAGGCGCTGCTTTCGGCGCCAATTTCCGCGTGATGATGATCAGCGATTTCGCGGCAGATCGCCAAGCCCAAGCCGGCGCTGCCACCGGTGGTCACCGAGACAAAAGGCGCGAAGATGTTTTGGCGTTTCTCTTCGGGAATTCCATCGCCATCGTCTTCGACCGCTAAACCGATGCGCTTGCCGTCCTGGTACAGGCTCAACTGGACCCGAGTTTTGGCGTGGCGTGCCGCGTTGCTCAGGAGGTTATCGATGAGCCGCGCCAGAAGCCGAGCATCGCCTTGAATCAAAAGGCCATCGGGCGCTTTTACCAGCCAGTTGAGGGCTCGGCCATCACCGCG
>JAPKCE010000104.1 GCA_028823075.1 Myxococcota bacterium | reverse complement strand
CTTCGGGTGAGCAAGCATCGACAGAGTCAGCGCGGCGGCGAAGGCGGGTTTCACGCCGACCAAACCGATCTGCTGACATTTTTAGAAGAGGCCGGTTATCTCGACGACGATGGCAGTGTTAAACTTAAAAACCTCGAAGCCGAGATGCGTACTGCCGCCAAAGACCTGCGTTTCGAAGAGGCAGCCCGCCTGCGCGACCAGATCCGCAAACTAAAAGAGCGTAGCTTGCTTTTGTAGCGCTAGTTAGCCGCTCCAAAGCTGCTCGCGCTGAACTCCCAATCGCCTTTATGGTTACGATCTTGAGCGTTGACGCGCTGAATGCTCATCGAGTTGTTTGATGTACCGGCGCCGTTGAGGTCCAAACAAGCGTGAGCTCGAAAAGCATCATCGACGAAGCCACCTTCGGGCACATCACCGTTTGTCGTCGTCCATTGGTCGGCCACCACCAAGTAGCGAGCAGCCGTTTCTGAAGCGCTTGCCGCGTTACCTGTCGGGTCTTTCGCCAGCAAAACTCCGTCGACGATGGTGTCGTCGAGCAACAAGGTGATGACATTGTCGGTGTTAGTTAGGCCGCTATCAGCCGTCCAATAATCCCAGGCGTTGTTGTAATTGGCTGCAAAGTCACCCGTAGGCACTTGGTTTTTAGAGACAGTCTCGTCGGCAGGTGTTGCGCCTTCTTGAGTGGCTTGTACGCAATTGCTGTTGCCCGAGTTGAGGTGAAGCACAATCAGATCGCCTTCGGCCACAACGGTCATTGGAAAGCGGTGTAATACGGTAGTGCGTTCCTTAACCGTATGGCGCAGCGCGCCCCCCCGGGTCACCCGAAGTTCGATCAGATCACAACTCGAACTGATGTTCGCGTTGACTTCGTTAATCACCAACGTGGCGGGTGCTCGGTAGCCTGAAAAGTGGGCGGGGTCGCGAACGCTTACGTTGCGCCCCGTCAGGTCGAAGGCGTCGCCAACACGACGGAGTTCGTAGTTGCGACCTTCCACTTGCTCAGCCGTGGTTAGGACCACAAAGCGCCCATCTTCGACGCTCGCTCCTTGAATAGCGAGCTGCGGTGCAATCTGGTCGAAGGATATCATAAAATCGGCGGGCTCAACGCTGTCCGCACGTAGGTTGCGACGAAAGCCGATCCTGAGAGTTGTTGGGCTCAGAGCTTGTAAGCTCGTTACGATTGTGGCCGGACAGTTGTGCAGTTCAATTTCCGACAAGCGGCTGGGGCTAAATTGGTTGTTGTTGCCAAAGCGAACCAAGGGAACACCGCTCACTGTTAATTCGCATTGGGCTTCAAGGTAGATAGCCTGTTGCAACAGGCGGTGAAGACGGATTTGCAAAGCAGACCCGCCCCCAAGTCCGGGGGTGGTTACGGGGGTTGAGACATAAGCCCCGCCGGCGCTAGCCGGTACACCGCCAACGGCTAACCGAGCGCTAACGCGCCAAAATGCCATGGTTTCACCTGCGACGATCGCCGGACCGTTAAACTGATGAGTCCAAGCAGCAAGCGGTTCGTCGCGCTCTAGAATTTGCAGGTTTGCAACGCTGCGCGCCCTCCGGAGCCCGCCCGTCTCGTAGGTCTCAACGATGTCGATATCGATAATATCACCGGCGCGAACCCCCAAAGAAGCTGCCGAAACGTTCACCGCTAAAGCGAGCCCGTCGGGCTGGCTTTGCAACACAAACCCTCGTTCTTGAAGGTTGGATGCGCTGGCATAGGTGACCAGAACATGGCTCAATTCGGCGCTCGCGAGTTCGCCACTTCGCAGCCCAGCTAGGCTGGCTTCTTGGCCGGCGTCGACGCGGGCACGCTCTATACCGCAGCTGTCGTTGCAGCCGTCGTCGTTGACCAAATTGCCGTCATCGCAATCTTCAGAACCGCTGCGCAGGAAGCCATCGCCGCAGGCAGCGTCGTTGCAGCCAGCCACGCAGAGGTCGCTGTTGTCATCGTTGCCATCATCACAATCCTCAACGCCATCTTGAACGAGTTCATCACCGCAACGAGCAGCGATGCAGCCGGTTAAGCAAGCGTCGGTTTGCACTTCGTTACCATCATCGCAGACTTCGACGCCGTCTTGGGTATGGCCATCACCGCAGCTCGCCAGGAGGCATGAGCTTAAGCAGTCGTCGCTTTCGTTGTCGTTACCGTCGTCACAAGCCTCAACGCCGAGTTGAACAAAGCCATCACCGCAGGTTGCTAGAGCGCAAGCGTTGGTGCAGGCGTCGTTGTTTTCGATGTTTCCGTCGTCGCAGGCTTCGCTGCCGATGTGCAGGCTGCCGTCACCGCAACGAGCCGGGCTGCAACGGTTGGTGCAATCATCCGAATCCACGCCGTTACCGTCGTCGCAACCTTCGCGCCCGGTCCAGGTATGGCCGTCGCCGCAACTCGCGATAACGCAGGTGCTTAAGCAGCCGTCTTGGTCTTCGTCGTTGGCGTCGTCACAACCTTCGTTTTCTTGAACAATACCATCGCCACAACTCGCAGTTGCGCAGGTGTTGCTGCAGTCGTCGTCGTCGATATCGTTGGCGTCATCGCAGCCTTCGCCGGGTTGCGTAAAGCCGTCGCCGCAGGCTGCGGGTTCACAGGCGGTTGTGCAGGCGTCCTCGTTACTTTCGTTTCCGTCATCGCAAGCCTCGACGCCGGTCTGAACCAGAGCGTCACCGCAACGTGCTGGCTCGCAGGCATTGCTGCAGGCGTCGCTATCGCTGTCGTTACCGTCGTCGCAAAACTCGACATTGACGTTAACAATTCCATCGCCACAACTGTTGGCTAGACAGATGTTCAAACAGGCGTCTTCATCCGCATCGTTGGCGTCGTCGCATTCTTCAACGCCCGCTTGCACAAAGCCATCACCGCAAACGCCTATTTGGCAGCCGTCAACGCAATCATCGCCATTGTCCTCGTTACCATCATCACAGGCTTCGCTGTCATGTTTGACGCCGTCGCCGCAGCCGGAAAGCTGACAACTGTTGGAGCAACCGTCGTTGTCGACGCCGTTACCGTCGTCGCAGACCTCTCCTTCTTCGAGAAGTCCGTTGCGGCAAACGGGGGCTGCCTTTTGGTCGGCAGGGTCGGGGCAGGCGCTAAGAATGAGCAGAAAGGGGATGAAAAGACGCATGGGGGGGCTCCTGTGTACGGCATAATCTGACTAAGACGACTTGCGAAACAACATGAAGCCGTGATTTAAGCTATGATTAGCTGTCGGTCGCGCAAGGGTAGATTCGGGGTGAGAACTCTGGCGCGCGAATGCGTGCGGTTTTGTCTGCGGCGCGCGCGTTTGGTTGCGCGTGTTTGCTGGCTGCCGGCTCGATTCTCAGCTTCGCTTCGAATCTCGCGGAGCATCACGGAAGCGCGCATTTTCCGGATAGTATGCCACTGTCTTGATTGGTGCGGCTTAATTCCGCCGCCCCTTGCGAAACTTGGCGAAAACCCAGGGTTTATCGGGCATGCTATCCTCTCCCGACCCCCCAAAGGGCTGACAGCGAGCTAGGCGCCACAGCAACAGTGCCATGCCAGCTAAAAAGCCGTGGTGGCGCAAAGCCTGGATTCCATAATGACTACAACTCGGATAAAAACGGCAGCTCTTAGGCAATAATGGCGACAAAGCGCGCTGGTATAAACGGATTATTGCAATGGGTAGAAAGCTCAACATGACTTCACTTTGACCCGCTGACCCAGCGGCGTCAAAGGCTCATCTAGCGTCGCCGGGCAAAGCCGGTTAGGGCGCTGCCGAACATAGCCGCGAGGATGCCTGCATGAAGCTCAAAGGACGGGTTCTTTTCCTAACCGACAACAGTCAGGATTTGCGTCGCCAACTCGATGGAGAGACCATCGAAGGCCGCGACGAGCCCAAGGCTTTTGCGGTGAATACCGATGCCATGATCTCCGGACAGGCCTGCACGCTGGGTTATACGCCCATAATTCTCGGCCCTCACTTTTTAAAGAACTTCAAAGAGACTGTGGCTGAAGATGAGATTCGCAAGGGCGGCTTTCAAGTCATCGTCGGCGGCGACGCTTACGGTTCGGGTTCCAGCCGTGAAGTGGCAGTTGTGGCGCATCAGGGCGCCGGTATCGAACTCGTCATCGCCGATAGTTTCCAGCGGATTTTTCAAGAGAATATGGTGTATTCGGGGCTGCCCTTTAGTACCGACAAAACCCTCGTCGACCGTCTGCAGGCTGGTGAAGATGTCGATTTAGAAAAGCTGTCGGAAGAACTGCCAGCCTTCTTTCGCGCCGTGGCTGAAAAAGGGGGGCTGCTGCCTTTTGGTACCGAGTTGATGAACGGCTCATTTACACCAACCTACGACACAGAAAAACAAGTTCGCCCGCTTAATGCTGTCGAAAAGGTCATCGCTCAGAGGGTCTACCGAGGCGCTGATCAGAGCGACGGGGTCGCCAATGTTGAGCCTGGCGACCAGGTTCTTTGCCGCTCAGGTTTTCGCGGGATGCACGAATACACCGCCGGCATGGTTATCGATCTGTACAAAAAGGCTTATGGCGATGCACCCATCGAAGCCCCAGAACTGGTGGCCTGTTTCGAGGATCATTTCGTCCTGCTCGATGAGCCCACCGTACCCGAGAACGTCAAAGCAAACCGACTCGCCCCCGCCAAACGCCTTGCCGAAGAGATGGTGCAAGCCTGCGCCGAATACGGTGTGACGCTGCACGGTCCGGGCCGCGACGCCCAAGCCGGCGTCTGTCACCGCATTGTTGTCGAAGACTATGCCCTCCCTGGCACCGTCCTTTGTCTCACAGATTCGCACAGTCCGACGGCTGGTGTGCTCAACGCTTTTGCTTTTGGCGTCGGTTCAACCGCCATGGCTTTTGCCCTGCGAACAGGCCTTATTCCGGTGACCGTACCCAAGGTCGTTCGCGTGGTGATCAACGGCGATGCGCGTGGTATCGTCAGCCCGAAAGATCTAATTTTACACCTCATCGGCGACCCTTATTTTAAAGAGGAACAGTGGCGTGAGAGTCCCACCGATACTTGCGTCATGCAGTTCGGTGGTGCTGGTCTTGATCAGTGGAATGTCGATGAACTCTCGGTGCTAACCAACATGACCGTCGAAGGCGGTTTGATGACCGGAATGGTCGAGCCCTGCGAAGCCATCGCTAGTTTTCTAACGGCTCAACGCGGCGATATCGACGTGCAGGCTATGATGGTGCACGCCGATGAGGGTGCTATTTACACCCGCGAGTTGTTTGTCGACCTCGCCGATGTCCCGTTAACCGTGGCCTCTCCCGGCGACAGTCGTTACCGCAAGCCGCTCAGCGAATGTGGCGATATCGCTATTCATAACGTGGTTATAGCGTCTTGCACCGGCGGCAGTTATTCCGACCTTAAAGCCGCCGCCGAAGTGTTCGCTGGTAAGGCCTTGGCACCCGGGGTTCGCTTGACCGTGACACCCTCGTCGCAGGCGGTCGTTACTCGAGCCGAAGCCGACGGACTAATGGACGTATTTCGCCAAGTCGGCGCCGTTATAACGCCGCCGGGCTGTGGCTCTTGCATTGGAAACGGGCCTGGAATCCCGCTCCCGGGCGAGGTCACTGCCTCCACGACCAATCGCAATTTCGATCGCCGAATGGGCGCTCCGGGCCCGGTTTGGTTGGTCAGCCCTGCGGTCGCCGCTGCCAGCGCCGTCAGTGGTCGCCTCAGCGACCCGAGCAGCGTCTAAAGAGGCTACTTTGCGCGCTCTAACCTCCATAGTTTGCTTGCCCCTCATTTTGAGTTGCAGCCATTTGAGCGACCATGCGTCGCCTAGAAAAAAGGGGATACCCGTGCTCAGTCAGCCTTTGAGCGAGACTTCAGCTATTCAGGTTAGAACCTTACCCAGCGGCCTGCGCGTGTTGCGTCGTCTGCGCCCGGGCGTCGGCGTGGTCGCCTTGCAAGCTTGGGTTGAGGTCGGTAGCGCCGACGAAGCCAGCGCTCAAGAGGGCTTGGCCCATGTCCACGAGCATATGCTCTTTAAAGGGACGCAAAGCTACGAACAGGGCGCCATCGACGCCACCGTCGCCTCGCTCGGCGGCGAGATCAACGCTTGGACCAGTTTTGATGAAACCGTTTACCACCTAGTCTTGCCGAAAGAGTCAGCGGGGACCGGCATGAGCCTCCTTGCAGATTTGCTGCAACGTCCGCTGATGCAAGCCAAAGACCTAGGTTCCGAACTAGAGGTTGTAGCCGAAGAAATCCGTCAAGACCAAGACAGTCCAGGGCGCAAATTGAGCCAAGCCTTATTCACCCAGGCTTACGGCGCCGAGCATCCTTACGGGCGCGATGTTGCCGGTAGTTTAGAGGCGGTTGCGCGCATTGATCATACGAAACTGCTCGGGTTTTATAAGCAGTTCTATCGTCCGGAACGCGTGTTGTTGGTCGTTGATGGTGACCTTACTGCCGCTGAATTCGATGCTTTGGTTGCTAAAGAATGGGGCTCGTGGACGAGCGCTGAAGCCCCTGAAAAAATAGCTGTACGAGCGCCCGCCGCTAGGGGTTCGAGTTTGCGCTTATTGCGCGAACCGGTGGCTCAGGCACATTTTGGCTTTGCCTTCACCATCGATGAATTGAGTGATGAGCAACGCGCCGATTTAGGTTTGTTGGCGGCTGTGCTCGGTCAGGGTGAGAGCAGCCGTTTGGTGCGCGAACTGCAATATGAACGCCAATTGGTGAACGCTGTTTTTGCCTACGGGTTTGACCCTCGCGGCCCGGGAATGTTGGTGGTTGGTGGGATGACCGATGGGCAACGCCTGCGCGAGACGCTCGACGCCGTCATTCGTAGCTTACTGCGCGTCGCTGCTCACGGCGTTGATGATGATGCCCTGCAGCGCGCCAAAGCGCAGTTGCTC
>JAPKCE010000103.1 GCA_028823075.1 Myxococcota bacterium | reverse complement strand
TTGGTCGATCCAGGCCTTCATACGATCCGGGTCGAGAAAGCGCTCGATGCCGCCAGGTCGAAACAGTTCGGGTTCCCATTGAGCTCGATATTCGGGGCCGAACCATTGTAAAAACGGTGCCGTAAATGCTGTTTTAGGGCGGTTCCAAACGGACAGGCCCCGGCGCTTCGCCTCTTCGCGCAGCACGGTCTTGCCCTCGACACCAATTAGGCTCTCGGCGAGGCTCAGGTCCTGACCAAAATGCGGTTTCAGTTTGCGCTCATCGGACAAGCTCAGTCCGGCGTCGACCAGAGACCGAGCACAAAATGGTGCTCTCGCCTCAAGCCCGCAACTCATGCTCATGGCATCTAGGCGGCGCAATAAGCGCGGCAGGTGATCTTTGAGAAACACCCCTTGAATTCGCGGCAGGTCTCCATGTTCCGGCGCCCAACTATAGAGCGAATCGACATGCTTAAAAAGCGCTTCATCATGTTCAATCTCGTCTTTAAATGCATCTCTGTACAAGAAGTCGCGCTCAGCGAAATGGAACCAGTGGTAGAGGTTTAAAAAGAAGTCACCCTCACCCGAGGGGGGTAAAAATCCGAAAGAGCGTTGTAGAGCTTCTCTACTCTTTTGATCGATCAAGCCCTCTTGATAAGCAGCGGCGCGGCGGCGCCAAGATGGAGCGCCAAAGAGGGTGCGGTATCCCCCAAAAGCCTCGTCCGCACCCTCGCCGCCGACCACTACTGTCACCTTTTCTTTGGCCAAGCGGCAGAGCCCGAGCAGCGCCGGTTCGTTGCCAAAGGTGAGAGGCGCTTGCAGGGCTTGAAGAGCGTCGTCCATCAGCTCGATGTAGCTCTCGCGCTGCAACTTGAGTTCATGATGCTCAACACCGAGTTCGGCGGCGACCCTTTTGGCATAATGCAGATCACCGCTGTCATGCTCGTAACCTACCGCGTAGGTGTTAAAGCCGTCCAAAGGACGATGCTCAGCGATCAAGCTCACCAGCAAGGCTGAATCGACGCCCCCGCTGAGCATGGCGCCTAGCGGCACCTCACTGACCAAGCGATCCGAAACCGATTGATGAAGTTGTTTTATGGCGCTTTCGGCGCTGTCTTGTTGTCGCTCAAACCGGTGCCAGCGCTGCGGCACCGGAAGCTCGGCACGACCTAAATCGGCGCGACTAACGACCAAACGATGCCCGGGCTGTAACACCTTAATACCGCGAAACAGGCTCTGGCCGGTGGCTAGATCGCTAGCGCCCGTAGCCAACCATGCCGAAACAGCGCTCGCATCAAGCCGGCTCTGACCCATCGCCAGGCGTAAGGGAGCGGGGTCCGAGGCGAACCACAATTGGTCTTTAATTTGTGTGTAGTAGAGCGGTTTTTGGCCGAAAGCGTCGCGCAGTAGGAGTAATCGGTCGGCGTCGCGGTCGTGAAAAGCCAGCGCGAACATACCGTCCAAAGTTGCTGGGTCAGCCATCGCTCCTTGACGCTGCAACCAACGATGTAAAATGCGTGTATCACCAGCGCCAACAAGGTCAGCATCACCGAGCGACTCGGCGAGAGCTAAAAAGTTATAAATCTCACCGTTAAACACCAACTCTCCGGCATCGCTGTTGCCGATGGGCTGATTCGCCTGATCGCCCAAATCCATGACCGCCAAACGGGTATGCCCAAAACCGATGCCCGGTCCTGTGCGCACAGCTTGGTGATCCGGACCTCGCGGTATGAGGGGCGCCAAAAAGCGCTGCAACGCCTGCCGGTCGGGTATCCGCGTTCCATCGGCGGTAAATACACCGAGAATTCCACACACGACTGAGTTCGTCCTTCACACCGCTTGGGGCGCAGCATATGGCGCTGTTGGTGAAGCGGCTTACCGTAGTCTGGCATGGATTAGTGAATTGGCCAAACTCCAGCAGTTAAATACATCACCGAATTAGCCCGGCAGAGCGGAATACGCCGTTTTTGCTTGACGCTCCCCAAGGCCAGCCTTACGGATCGCCGCCCAAAGACGGAGGTTGCCATGCGCAACGGAATTCATCCCGATTCGAAACAAGCGGACATCAGCTGCGCTTGCGGTCAGGTTATTAAGACCCGATCCACCGCAGGTAGCTACAGCGTCGATATCTGCTCGGCTTGCCATCCCTTCTACACCGGCAAGCAGAAGCTGGTTGATGCCGAGGGTCGCGTCGAGCGCTTCCGCCGTCGTTACTCCAAAGCCGCTAGCTAGCGACTCACCTCTAATTCTCGGACCTGCCCGCACCGTGGGCAGGTCTTTGAGTTTTTGAGCCCATGCACGAACGCCTCACCGAAATCCGCGCCCAATATGCCGAGCTTACGGCTCAGCTTGGCGACCCGGAAATTGCTTCGGATCCGAAGGCCTACCGCCAGATCGTAACGACCCAAAAGCGCCTGGAGCCAATCGCCCAGCTCGCCGAAGAACAAGAAAACCTCGGCAATCAACTCGCCGAGGCCCAGGCTCTTCTCAACGACGACGATGCGGATATGGCCGAGATGGCTCGCATGGAAACCGAAGAGATCGACGAGCGTTTAGCGGCACTTAAAGAGGAACTTCAGCTCGCCTTACTGCCGCGTAACCCCGACGACGACCGTAACTGTATTTTAGAAATCCGAGCCGGTACGGGCGGCGACGAGGCTAGCTTGTTCGTGGGCGATCTGTTTCGCATGTACCAACGCTTAGTCGATCGCACTCAGGGCTGGCGCATCGAAGTCGTTTCGCGCTCTGAAGGCAGCTCCGGCGGCTTTAAAGAGATCATCGCCCGGATTACCGGGAGCGAAGCTTTTGGCCGCCTAAAATGGGAAGCCGGAACGCATCGCGTGCAGCGCGTACCCAAGACCGAAAGCCAAGGGCGTATTCACACCAGCGCTTGTACCGTGGCGGTGCTTCCCGAGGTGGAAGCCACAGAATTCGACATCAAAATGGGTGATGTGCGCATCGACGTGTTCCGTGCCTCGGGCCCGGGCGGTCAGTCGGTCAACACCACCGATTCGGCGGTGCGATTGACCCATATCCCCACCGGCGTCATCGTCATCTGCCAGGACGAAAAAAGTCAGCATAAGAACAAGGCGAAAGCCTTATCTGTGCTGCGCTCACGCCTTTACGAAGCTGATCAGGCAGCCAAACACGCCGAACAGGCCGCCGATCGTAAAGCGATGGTAGGCTCAGGCGATCGCAGCGAGAAAATCCGTACTTATAACTACCCGCAAGATCGCGTCACCGATCATCGCATCGGCCTGACGGTGCATAACCTACCCGGTATTTTAGATGGCGAAGTGGGTAAAGTGCTGGATGCCCTGATTCAGGAGCATCAGACCCGACAGTTGGCGGCGCAAGCGCAGCACTGAGCGGGGTTAGTAGCCGATAGCGAAGTAGGAAAACGGTTTAGTACCGGTGAAATCGTCGTGGCGGTCAACTGTAAAGCCGTCGCGCGTCCATGCATTTGGAACCAAAACCTCTCTTACTCCGGACTGTTTTCGCGTGATTTGGACCATCAACGTAAACGACGGAAAGCGCTCGGGATAACTAAAGGTTTGGGCTGTATCCCATGTTGAATTTTGCATACCCCATTTGAGAATGATCCCACTCGACAAGCGAGTCGTGCCGTTCTGACTTCTTGAAGTCGACTCAGCCGAGCATTCCCATCCGTTCGCACCCCGATGGATCAGCGAGTTCTGGACACAGGCCGCGCTATCAATCTTACTTAATGCCACCGCGTTAACCGCTACTTTACTGGCGGCAACCGAAGCCGCAGCCAAATGTGCTTGTGTAATACTGTTCGTGGCAATCTTGCTCGCAACCACGTCACCGTCTCGAATATGAGCAGTACGCACTGCATTATCGGCGATCTTGGTGGAATCTACGGCGTCGTTGGCGAGCTCGGCGGCGCGAACCGCTCCACTGGCAATTTCTGTATGGCCCACCGCGTCATTGGCAATCTCCGCCGAACGAACAGCGTTGTTGGCGATCTCGCCGTGGCCCACGGCATCATTGGCGATCTCGTCGGCGCGAACCGCCCCGCTAGCGATCTCTGTATGACCTACAGAGTCGTTACGAAGGTGGGCTGCGGTGACGCCGCTGCTGGCAATCTGAATAATGTTTCCGCTACGGGTGAGGCCCCCACTAGCGGTAATGACCGCTCGCTGGTCATCGGCCCCGCAAGCCCAACCGTTGCCACCGTATTTGAGAACCTGCCCACTGTCGCAAGGCGCTATTTTGGCAAAGGTAACGCCTTGGTCGGCAATGCTAAAGACCGTCCCATTAAGCGCTAGCCCGCCTTCGACTGTAAAATCAGAGGCGTGACTATGACCGCTTTGCGAAAAGTCGGCGGCGCTGCGCCCGCCTAAGGTGTCGGCGTCTTCGGCATGCATCGCAGCGGCCGCGTAAGCCGCGACGCCCAAGGGAAAAGCGCCCATGGCTTCGCCGGCTACCGAGACGTTCAAGCTAATGTTCGAATTGTTCTTAAAAACTGACGAAGCGAGATCGTTGTCGCGCCCCAAGTAAACAGTGAACAACCCGTCGCTCACCAGAACATCCTGCTGCTCCGCAAAGAGTTCGCTTTGATCATTGCTAAGCAACAAAAAGCTGATCGCAATCTCGCCGTCGATCGCTAGGCCAGCACTATCGGTCAAGCGCCCTTGAATAGGGATCATGACGCTCCCGGCAAAAGCGGGGGCCGCCATCAAAACGGCAAGAAGAATAGTTTTCATCGCTCGCTCCTTTGCCGTCTAGCGCGCAGCGCCAGTACCTAGCTTAATTTTTTTGCCGCCGCCCGAACCCTGGCCAATTGGCGACGGTACTCCGACATTTATCTGCAAATTATAGTTAGGAGATTGCAACTCTGCGCCCCCACCAGTTACGCCCAAGACTCGTTGGTGCGACGGTGTGTCAACGCCGCCGTCAACGTTTACTGTGAAGCCTGCATCCGATGCTGCAATGGTTATCGGGTCGTCTGGACAAGCGGCGAATAATAGCGCCACGAAACAGAAGAGCCCAATGCGAAACCTCACTGAGGCATATCTCGACAGCTCAAGCCCTCTTCAGGCGCGCAGTTGCGACCGATTAGACAGCCGCCATCAACACAGGCGATCAAATCGCAGTCCAAATTGTCGTAACAGCGATGACCCGAGATGAGGCAATGACCCAGGCGATTACCGGAGCAATCAGCCGAACTGGCACATTCGTCACCGCTGACCGAGCAAGTTCCCGATTCGCAACTTTCGGTGATCGAGGCGTCACGGCATTCGTCGCGCGGGCAATCGGCGTCATCAACGCAGGAGCAATAGGCGCGCTGGGCACCCTCGCCCCCGCGACAGTTCATGCCCTCTTTCGGGCAGGTTCCGCGAGGTCTCGGGTTCTCGCAGTCTTCATCGGTCGTGCATTGGAAACTGGCGCTGGCGCCGCGGCAGAAACCATCGACACAGGCCGAAACCGAACATTGCACCGAGGTGACGATGCGCACGTTGTTGCAAGAATAACCCTTGGGACATTCTTGTCCTCGAGCGCAGTCAATACCGCAGAAATAACCGCTGGCCGACGAGGTGTCGATCAAGCAGTAGTTGGCGTAATCACCACATTCAGGCGGTTCATCTCGGGTATTTTGACATGCTCGACAGAAGGGGCCGCGATCATCGATCACACATTCGCCCGAGCCACAGCGCTCGCCCGGATCACAGTCAGCGTTGGTCAGGCATTGATCGGCCGAACATTGTCCCGAATTGCAGATCTGCGAGAGCGGGCAATCACCGTTGTCTCGGCAGCCTGAAATACACGTCTGATTGGTGGCGCAAAGCTCGCCGAATTGGCAATCAGCGTCGATACCGCAACCGGGCAAAGGAATGCATTGGCTACGGCGGATATCGCAAATGCGCTCGATCTGTTGGCCATCCGATTCGAGCAACGGGCAGTCCTCGTTGGAGAGACAGCCGGAACGCACCTGACAGAAGTTTTGCGAGTTACAGAACTCGTCGAGACCGCAACCGCGATCGTCTTGGCAGCGGCAGCTCCCAGTGACCGTTTCGCAATACATAAACTCGCCGCATTGGGCATCGACCGAACAGCCGTCTTCGAGTTTATGTAGATCCCAATTCTGACAACCGCTGGCGAGCAAGGCTGCGCCGATAAGTAAAGCCCTCATCGCTTCACCTCCTGCTCAAGAACATAAGAGGCGGCAACCACCCCAACCGACAACAACAGGCCCGTATAGCCTAGAGCCTCACGCGTTTGCCCTGCATCAGCGATGCCCTGGATTTCGCCAGGCCCTCGCTCTTCGTTCATCGCTTCAACGTAAGAGGAATGAGCGCCCGACGCGAGAATAAGCAAGGTGGTTCCGGTAGCGGCTAAACTGCCCGCCCCCGCATAAGTCCAAACACTGGGGGACCAGGCTTGCTTCTCGACCTTGAGCGCCTGAGGCGCTTTGCGCCTTTGGCTGCCGCGCATCAGCGGGCCCTTACCGTCGGGGCCTGAAGCGCGAACCTCAGCCGTTTTGGGTTCCGGTTTCAGGTACAGGTCCTGAACCATCTCGGCGATCACCAGATCGCGTTTGGGCTCATCTTCCAAACAGGCAATGCAACTACCGTCGCTGCGTCCGAGCGTCTCACCAGCGGCCGAGAAGAGGGTGAACACCATCGAACTTCCGCTGCTGTTCATCTCGACGATTAACGCTTGCGGCACTTTTAAGGCTGCCAAAAGCGCAGTGCGGCAGGAGGAAATGCGACAGCCTTCGTTGAGTGCTGCTTGAAGGTCGGCGGGAAGTGCTGAAATTTCGGCGTCCACGATATGCAACTTATCATTGGCCTGCACGGCTTTCGCGAGCGAAGCCTGCATTAACACAACATGATCGGGCTGAGCGTCGGGGGCTAACATGAAGGCCCAGGTTGGCG
>JAPKCE010000102.1 GCA_028823075.1 Myxococcota bacterium | reverse complement strand
AATCGAGGTTTTCGTGATCGACTTACATATGCATTCCACCGCCAGTGATGGCGAGTGGCGGCCCACCCGTGTGGTTGAGGAGGCGCTTAGGCGCAAGCTTAGCGCTATTGCTTTAACGGACCATGACACTGTTGGGGGGCTTCCCGAGGCTCGCCGAGCGGCTGAGGGTAGCGATCTTAAAGTGATCGCTGGTGTTGAACTCAGCTCCGATTATGGCGGGACGTCGCTGCATGTTTTGGGCTATTTTTTAGATGATAAGTGCCCTGAGTTTCAGGAGCGCTTAGCGATGGCGCAGCAAGCTCGGGACGCGCGCAACCCGCTGATTATCAAAAAGCTTCAGGATCAGGGGATCGCCATCACCATGGAGCAAGTGACAGCGCTCGCCGATGATGTGGTTGGGCGGCCTCATATTGCACAGGTTTTAGTCGATTTAGGGGCGGTGTCGGATATCCGCTCGGCTTTTGATAAATATTTGGGAGATAAGGGCTCGGCCTTTGTCGCCAAACGGCGCATCCCGCCGCGGGCAGCTTTTAAATGGATTCATGACGCGGGTGGGGTGGCGGTGGTCGCTCACCCGCGCACGCTTCGTTATAAGCTGCCCAAACTTAAATATGGCGATTGCATCGGCCTGTGGGCGCTCGATGGTCTTGACGGGGTGGAATGTCATTATTCCGGACACGACCCGCAGACGGTTAAAGAACTGCTCAATGTCGCTAAACGTATGAACTTAGCGGTCACCGGCGGCAGTGACTTTCACGGGCCAAACGTGCGCAAAGGTGTCTCCATCGGCGTGGGGTACGGGACTATGAACCTTCCGGATTCCTTACTGGACGGACTGGTCGAGGCCTGGCGTAAGAGGCACGGGCATTCTGCCGATGAGGTCCCGACATGTTTGCAGTAACTCGTTTCTCCTTTCTCGTCGTTTCGTTGTTGGCGGGCAGCGCCCAAGCTATGGACAGCAATTTTTACATCGCTTTCCCACTAGGCTTCAACCAGGTCAGTTCTGAAGACGTGCGCATCGTGCAGAACCCACCGCATGAAACCGAGGCCCCTGGCGGCTTCCGCGGCGGCTTACGTCTGGGCGTGAACATCAAAGGTTACGTGGGTTTCGAATTTAATGTCGACGCCCAGGGCTGGGATCTTTTTAAGGAAGAACGCGGCGGGCTCGGTTTTGTCGGCGGTGCCTTACGTCTTCATCCGGTGCAGATCGCTCAGCATTGGAAGCCGGAGCTGAAGTCTCGAGATTGGGATATCTCGATGGCGTATGGAAACGGTTGGCACCTGCTCGGGCAGCAGGCCGATGGTGGCTGGGGACGTGCCTATGAAGGCAGCTACCACCAGTTCGAACTGGCTTTTGAATACTATGTCACGGAGATTTTTACCGTGGCGCTCGAACTTCCTTGGCGCAATCCTGTCTACGATCCCCATGTCTTTAGTAACTACGAAGAGGGCACGGGTTTTTGCTACGAAGATGGCGTTTGGCTGGGCCTGCGCGGCTCCATTGCAGGTAACTGTGAGGGTAAGGCAGCGCCTCAAGCCAGTATCTTCAGCCCCGCTATTTCCCTCAGCTTTCACATTCCGTTGACCCGCTCGGCGAAACGCCGCCGCGGGCCCGCTCGGGAGTATTAACGAGCATGCCTAAGTGCTTTGCTGTTTGGACTCTAAGCTCGTTACTAGCCTGCGCTCAGGTGCCCCTTGCACAACGAGACGCGCCAGTTTTCGCTGGGCTTAGCGTGAACATTCCCGCGGGTGTGTTCACCATGGGCTCGCCCGAAGGCGAGCCGGATGAGGCACCAACGCGTCAGGTCGATATCCCAGCCTTTGAGATCGACCGTTATGAGGTGAGCAACGCCGCTTACGACCTTTGTGTAAGCGCTGGCTTATGTCGTGCTCGTTTGTTCGCCGAGCGCAATGAGTTGAGTGACCTGCGGCAGCCCGCGGTTGGCATGTCCTGGTACGACGCCTCGCGGTACTGCAAGTGGGTCGGCAAGCGTTTACCCTCGGAAGCGGAATGGGAACGCGCCGCGCGCGGCACCAGCGCTCAGGCCTTCGCGTGGGGCTCCGTCGAGGCTGTAGAGCGGGCGAACCTTCGCGGTGATGTCGATGGTTACCTGTTTAGCGCGCCCGTCGATTCGTTGAGCGCCGGTGCGAGTCCAGAGGGTGCACTGCACCTCGTCGGCAATGTCGCAGAATGGGTGGCCGACTTTTACGACCCCACCGTGTATAAGAGGATGGTCGCTGGAGATCCGCCCCGGCCACGCACTGGCCGCTCTCGGGTCGTGCGCGGGGGATCGTATCACGACGTTTTGTACAGTGCCCGAGGTAGCGCTCGCGACCGCCGAGACCCAGGATCCCGTTGGGATACCGTGGGATTTCGTTGCGCCCGTTGAGCCAGACCGATACTTTACTTTGTTGCTAACACTAGGCGGCCAAGGCTAAAATGCCTACAGGCCCGGTGGCTACTGGCCTGGCCCATGGCCGCTGCTAGTCGAAAAATGCCGTTTTTCAGGGCCGATTATTTTGACCGCTTTAGGGGCCCTTCGTAGGTTCATCAGGCGATACGGAGACGACAATGAGCAAACGTTCGGACCAGAAGACAATTACCACAACCCGCGTGGACAGCGCCGCTGAAAAAGTGCTGCGCATGCGTCACGGAAAAAGCGTGGGCGATAAGGCAGCCGTGGGGCCCGTAGCGGGCCTCAAAGTTGAAACCCTGTCAGAGCTTGAGCGTATCCAGGCCGAGGTCTTAGCGGGCTACGGCATGAAGGAAAGTGCCAAGAGTCAAATCGTGTCTCGGCTCAAACAGCTCGACGACGACTAAAGACACAAACTTGTTTCGTTCGGATTACGGCGCCCATTGTGGCGCCTTTTCTCGTTAATCTTTCGAGGCTGTGGCGATGCGCAGGCGATCGGTGAGCACTTTAATAATGCCGCGAGCAATCTCGGGCTTTTCGGCCATGATGTCGTCGAACTCAGCTTTGCGAAGCTTGAGCAGGGTGACGTTTCCTTGAGCAAAGCAATCCGCGTTGCGCGGCTCGGCGTCGAGGATGCTCATCTCACCTACCAGTTCGCGTTCGCCTAAGGTGGCGACGTCGCCGATGCTGCGCACGTGAACCCGCGCCGAACCTTCGATAATCAGAAACAGAGCGTCGCCGTTTTCACCTTGGCGAATGAACTGTTCGCCCTCTTCGAGGTGCAACTCTTCAGTCACCGCGGCGATGCGCGCCAGATCGTTGCCCGGGATAGCCGAGAAAAGATCGACGCTCTTGAGAAATAGAACCCTTTCGACTGTACTGAGCATCAGGCTGCCTCTGGGAGGAGAGATGCGACAAAACGTCGCACCTCCTTGGAGGGATCATTGACCAAGGGACGAATCCACTCAAGCGCAGATTCACCATGTCGGCGATGAAGGGCTTGGGCAGTAGCTTCGCGCACCAAGGGGCTGTTGTGTAGAAGCGACGCGGCTAACGACTCGTGGCTGGCACCTGTTTCGCGCAAGCCCATGAGGTGTACAGCGCAAGCGACCACGAAGGCTTCCTCGTCCAGCAGCAACTCTTCAAGCCGCTCACCGCAGCTTCGGCGGCTCAGTTCAAAATCTTTCTCGACGATGGCCAGCTTGGTTTCCAGGGGGCTGCGATCCATCAGATTCACGAGGGGGCGCCGCACGCTGGCGTCAGCTAGATCATCGATCACCTCGACGGCGTTGTCGCGGACGGTCGCGTCGGTAGATTCCAGGTTGCGCGCGATGGTTTGAATAGTCCCCGGGTCGTGAATCAGACCTAGCAACTTAAAGATGCGCCGTTTTTGGTACATCAGGCGGTCGTCCAAGGCGGCGACCATGGGTGCCAGCGCGGGCTCAGATTGTAGATCAGCTTGAATGCTCAAGCAGCGATAAGCGGCCGTCAGCTCTTGATCGAGGTAGCTCAGAACTTTGCTGCGATCGGGGACAAGGCGTGGGTTGAGCCCGCGCAGGCGAACCAGGGCGGTGGCGATGCGGTAACGCTGAATCCCGCGCGTGCGATCGAGATGGCGCAACAATACGGCGATGGCGGTTTGGCTGCCAATGCCACTGAGGATACGAGGTACTTGTGCCTTGACCTGTTCGCTTTCGTTGTCGTTGGTGAGCACCTTATCGAGCAGCGGGACGATCTGGTCGCCGATGGTCACCAAGGCGCGCGCCGCCGCAGCCGATAGCCCGCGACGGTCCAGTGCGTAGACGATACTGGGGATCAACTCAGCGGTTCCCATGGCGCCGGCCGCCTCGAGAGCTGCGCTGGCGACGCGGCTGTCGTCATCGTTGATGAGGCGCAATACGGGCTGGTAGAAGCTGGCGACCTTAATTGCCTCGAGAACCTGGGCGGCGCTCACACGGTCCTGAGCGTTTCCACTTTCGAGCAGGCGCTTTAATGGCTCGGCTGCCTTCATGATGCCGTCCAAGCCACCGTATTGAATAAGCCCAGCGATAGCGGCCTCGCGTACTTCGGCGTGGTTATCCACGAGCAAGCCGGCGGTGGAGTCGATGGCCTTTTCACGAGCGATTGCACAGAATGACGAGGTGGCAGCGGCTCGCACACGCGGCTGGCTATCTCTCAGGCATTCGTGGACTGCGGCGAGGTGTTGCCAAGCGCCACGCCTGCCTAAAGCCTCGAGAGCGCCGCGGCGAATCTCTGCGTCGTCGTGGGTTACTAAGCCGGCAAGAAGCTCGTCCAACCCTGGGCCGCGAACCTTAGTGGCGATTTCTAGGCCGTTGAGAATACGTCTGTCCTCACCTGATCCCAACTCTCGTTGTAAGGTGCGGATTGTCTCGGTGTTGTCCAAACTCGTCTCGCCCGAGGCAAAATCCAAGCGCCGCCGAGCCAGGGTGGACATGAGGGTGCGTACGTACTCTTTGCGCACGCCTACGAGCAGCATGACCCACAGGGCTGAAAAGATGAGGGTGCCCCAACCGATATGGCTGACATGTTGGTCGCGCAGGCCCATAAGGTTGGTGAGAATCAACAGCATGATACCGGCAGCGCCGATGGCCAAGGGTTTGAGGATGCCGTCGATAAAGGATTTGGCCCGCGAGCGTACCGCCGCGGCGATGGGCGTGTACATCAACTGCATTGTCGAATCGTAGACCGTATAGCGTAGGCCCATGCTGGCGCCCTGAGCGATGCTGGCGACCATGAACAAGATCGTGATGCTGGTGCCGAGCAGGCCGACGATCGCCAAGGCAGAAGAGCCTAAAAGCAGCGCAACCGGGAGGATGAGTAGCGCCACTAAAATACCGAAATGTTCTAACAGGCGACGCGTCACTAGGAATTGAAAGAGCACGGAGATGATGCCGACGTAGCCGTAAAAGTTACCGAAAAATCCGCCGAGTTCGCCCGAGCTGCCCTGAAACTCCTGCTGAGCTAGCGCCTTAAAGGTGAAGTCAATGAACTGTGTCGTGAGGAAGGTGATCATGACGATGAGGGCGATAAAGCGCACATGCTTGGTCGGTAGAGACTTGGTGAGGAAGGCTTGTAAGCCCTTGGTCTGTTGTACTTCCGGTAAGGCAGCCGGCGTAACTTTCACCGATTTACTGCGTCGACCGGTGAAGGCTCGGCTCAGTGCCTCTCGTTCGCTGCGACCGAGCATAATGACACAGCCGATGCACAGCGCCAAGCAGATGGCGACCAGCACAATGAGGTCTTGGATTGGCATCTCGAAATGCTTGACTAGGGCGCGGCTGCCAAAGCCAAAGATGATGTTCGCCATGGTGCCGCCGCCGAGAATAAAGGGCAGCAGACGTTTGGCTTCGCGGCTGGTGAAAATATCGCCGGCGAAGGTGAAGAACTGGATCATGATAAAGGCGCCCATCACCTCGATCCAGACGTAGAAAAATGCGAAGAACCAATGGTTTCTGACTTCACCGCCGCCATTGATGGCGGCGATAAACAGCCAGCTAAGGATCATAGAGCCGATGAAGCCACCGGTCAGCCCGACGATTAATTTATCGCGGCGAAAGCGTTCGGAGAAGCGGCCGTAGATGATGCTCGGAAAGGCCACGGCAGCAAACACCGAGACGTAGAGCCAGGGGAGAATCGAGAGGTCGGATTTGGATAAGAAGAGGGCGTCGCGTACGATGCGTCCGCAGATAAACGCGCCCACAACGTTCATCGAATAGAAGAACATCAAGTAAGCGCGAGTCGCCTCGCCGTCTCGAATATGTAGGGCGCGATTAAGCCAGGCCAAAATCACCTCAAATCAAGTTAGCGGAAGCTAGGCAACCGGCAGCTTTTGGTCAATGCGTCGGAGCTCTCGTAGCTCGTCAAGGTACATCTGAAGGTGCTCGCCGACCTCGTCCGGAAATTCCAGCGGGCCAGCGTGACTTGCATTGGCGATCTCTTTCAAGCGGCTGTCGGGAAAGCTCGCGTGCATTGCGCTGCTCAGACGCGATGGCGTAAAGGAGTCGCGATCACCGGCAAGAATAAGAACTGGCGGCGTGACCTGACATAGCCAGGGGCGCGCATCATGCTCGGCGGCGCGCGCAAGCACCGCAAAGAACACTTCAGGGTCCATGTCGGATAAGCGTTTCAGATAGGGCATGAAGTCCGAAGGGCGAATGTGCATCGCGTTGAGCTCGGTCATGAGGCCAATCGCTAGACCTAGTTTGCTCGGTAAGATGGTTTTCCAAAGCGCCGTCGCCAGGCCCTTACGCGCTGCGATCACGGCGCGAATAGCGGGTAGGTAACGCCCGAGCCTGTCGTTGCCCCCGTACTGATCGAGCAGCCTGCCGGCTGCACCAAAGACCAGTGCGAAAGCCTCGACTTGAAGACCATCTCGCCAGCCTTGAAGCGCGACTTGAACCCCCATGGAATGACCCAGAAGAAGGGGTTTTTCGATCCCTTTGGCCTTGCAA
>JAPKCE010000101.1 GCA_028823075.1 Myxococcota bacterium | reverse complement strand
CCGGCGAACTTTTAGAGACGACGAGCCTAAGCGGCGGACCCGGCGGGCAGCATGCGAATAAGACCAGTTCCCGGGTGACTTTGAGCTGGAATTTGCGCGCCAGCGAGGCGCTGCACCCAGCGCTGATCGCCCGTCTCGAAGCCAAACTTGCGAGCCGAATCACCAACGAAGGCCTGCTGCAAGTCCACGTCGACTCGAACCGCAGCCAACACCGCAACCGCGACGAGGCACGAGAACGCCTGACAAACCTACTGATCGAGGCGCTCAAAGTCGACAAACCGCGGCGAGCGACAAAGCCCAGCCGAGGCTCCAAACAAAGACGCCTTGAGGGGAAAAAGCGCCGTTCGGATATAAAACGAGGGCGACAAACGCCTGGGGATGACTAGTCAGCGCCCAAAACGCGACGTCGCAGACCCACACCGCCAGCGGCCAAGCCCGCTGCTACTAAATCAGAAAAAACACCCGGCTGAGGAGAAGCGTTCAGACGCAAAGCGCGGGCGGGAAAGCTGTACGCTAGTACTGCGCCCCGAGCGCAACGCCGAGGCTGAATGCTTATCCTCAGCCGCAGCCGGTCGTGGAGCCGCAGGACGAGCAGATATAGCATCCGCCGTTGGGGACTGTCGGACCGCAGCCCGAGGAACACATGGGCCCAGTCGCCGCTTCAACCGGCTTGATGGCACCAAAACTGATCTGCTCGGGCATGGGCGCCGTGCCTGGAAGGTTTTGCTGCAGCGCTTGCTCGCTTTCGCGAACCGGCGCGTAAAACTGCTTGTCGAGCCAGCGGAAGATATAATCGAGCACCGATTTGGCCATCGGAATTTCTTTGTTGCCCGTAAAGCCGCTCGGCTCGAAGCGGGTGTGGCTGAATTTGCGCACCATGACGTCGAGCGGCACGCCGTATTGCAGCGCCATGCTAGCCATCGTCGCGAAGCCGTCCATGAGCCCGGAGACCACCGAGCCATTTTTTGCCATCACGATGAAAACCTCACCGGGCATCCCGTCTTCGTAGAGCCCAACCGTGAGGTAGCCTTCGTTGCCACCGATGCTAAATTTATGGGTGATTGAGGAGCGCGTATCGGCCAAGCGACGACGCTTTGGCTTGCTCACCATCGGCAAGGCGGCTTGTTCTTTGGGCTTGCTCTCGACGCTGGTGTTAAGCGGCTGGGTGCGCTTCGAATTATCGCGATAAATGGCCACCGCTTTGATGCCTAGGCGCCAGGCTTCGACGTAGGCGTCAAAGATCTGCTGAACGGTGCAATCTTCCGGCATGTTCACGGTTTTGGAGATGGCGCCGGACAGGAAAGGCTGTGCCGCACCCATCATGCGCAGATGGCCCATCGGCGAAATACTACGCTCACCGTTTGCGGCTTTGAAGGCACAGTCGAAGATGGGAAGATGCTCGTTGCGCAGGTCTTTCGCCCCTTCGATGGTGTCGGTGGCGTCGATATGAGCCAGGATCCGAGCCACCGCTTCGGCGCTATAATTAAGTTCGGTAAGCGCCATCTCGACAGTGCCGTTGACCAGCTTCATCAAGCCGCCGCCGACCAGTTTTTTATACTTCACCAGGGCGATATCCGGCTCCACGCCGGTGGTGTCGCAATCCATCATAAAGGCGATCGTGCCGGTGGGAGCGAGCACCGTAGCTTGGGCATTGCGCAAGCCCGTTTTGTCGCCCAGTTCGATGACTTCATCCCAGGCGACTTTTGCCGAGGCTACCATGTCGGCCGGTGCATAGGCGCTATCGAGACCATCGACGGCGGCTCGATGGTTGCCCATCACCTTCATCATCGGCTCGGCGTTGTAATCAAAGGCTTCGAAGGCCCCCATACGCTGAGCCATACGAGCCGACGTTCGATAGGCGGCGCCGCACATCAGAGCGGTGATCGCTCCTGTATAGGCGCGACCCTGTTCCGAATCGTAGGCCATCCCCTTGCTCATAAGCAGCGCGCCAATGTTGGCAAACCCGAGCCCGAGGGGCCGATATTTGCGTGAATTCTCGCCGATGAGCGGCGTCGGATAGCTCGCCGAATCGACAAAGATTTCTTGCGCCATGAACACCGTCTCGCAGGCGCTCTCGAAGCGCTCCACGTTAAAGCTACCGTCGGCTTCGCGGAACTTCATGAGGTTCAAACTCGCCAGATTGCAGGCCGTTGAGTTGAGGAACATATATTCGGAACAGGGGTTCGAGCCGTAGATGCGGTCGCTGTTGGAGCAGGTGTGCCAGTCGTTGATGGTGCTGTCGTATTGCATACCCGGGTCACCGCAAACATGCGTGCCTTCCGAGATCTCCATGAGCACATCTTTAGCCTTTAAATTATCGACTTCGGCACCGTCGACCACCGCTTTGGTGGTGTAGGTGGAGTCGCTGATCACGGCCTGCATGAACTCATCGGAGACGCGCACCGAATGGTTGGCGTTTTGGAAGAACACCGAATCGTAAGCGCCGCCAGGAACGTTGAAGCCGCCGTCGTAACCGGCGTCGATCAGCGACCATGCCTTCTGCTCTTCAAGTTTTTTGCTGCGAATGAACTCAAGAATATCGGGATGATCGGAATCGAGCATAACCATCTTGGCGGCGCGGCGGGTTTTGCCGCCACTTTTAATGACGCCGGCGAAGGCGTCGAAACCGCGCATAAAGCTAATCGGGCCGCTGGCTTCGCCGCCGCCTTTTAAGAACTCGCGTGACGAGCGGATGGTGCTTAAGTTGCAGCCAGCGCCGGAGCCGCCTTTGAACAACATCGCCTCGGTTTTGGCCAAGTCCATGATGTCGCCCATCTCGTCCTTCACCTCGTTGATGAAACAGGCAGAAACTTGGGGTACCTCGTCGACGCCCATGTTGAACCAGACCGGCGAGTTAAAGGCCGCGTGTTGATGCAATAGAATGTAGGTAAGTTCGTCGCGAAAGATCTGAGCTTCGTCGCTACCTTTAAAATAGCCGTCTTTGATCCCCCAGTCGGCCGCTGTGTTGGCGACACGGCCGATGAGCTGCTTGACCGAATGTTCGCGTTCAGGGCTGCCGAGCGCCCCTCGAAAGTACTTATTACTGACCACGTTGACGGCGGTTTGCGACCAACTTTCATGAAACTCGACGTTTTCTTGGCAGAAAATCACCTCACCGTTCATGCCGCTGACTTTGGCCTCGCGGAGCGTCCAGTTGACCGTATCCCAGACCGACTGCCCGGCTACGGTGAAACACCGGCTCAAGCCCCAGGATGTTGATTTTGTGGTCTTCTGTTCGGTGTCGGTCGTCATTTCCATAATCGCCGTGGCCTTCCGGGTTTTAGAGCGAGATTCACTTTGTCCATCTCGGCTAACGTCACGTGGCGGGCCATCGGTTTAGGCGCCACTGTGATTTTGCGCACGTCCTGCCAAAGCAGCTAAAAGTCTGGTGCCCTAAAGACATGTTTTTACGGCCGAGAGGTGGTAATTTACCAATTGGAAAAATCGCACCGAACACCATTTTTTCGAATCGACCATGGAGGCCACAAGGGTTAGACCCTACTTATGCTTCTACTCAGTGCCATCTCGATTCTCCTGACCGCCGACGGCGACGGTGCTTCCGGGCGCCAATTCGTGCCGCTTTTACCCCATATTGCGGGGGTCCAGTTACAAAGCGCTGGCTACGCCACGGTGACGCAAGGTGCGCGGGTCTGCTTGACTGCTCAACTTGGCGAGTTTCATGACATTTTGAAAAATAGCCCGCAGCGCCGATCGGCACTGCCGTTTTGGGCTTTGCGCACGCGCTTGAGCTGGATGCTCAGCGCGACGCGTTCCGAGCTGCTCCCCGATCTGCTCGAAAATGAACCTCGCTGGCATGCTGCTCTTCGCGAGAACTGGGTAACAGCGGCGGGCAAGAGCATAGACTGTTATGTGCTCAAAGACTCGGCGGACGCTGAGCAAAAACAGCTTAAAACCGAGCTCCGAGATTGGAATATTCGCTGGTCGGCGCGCGCTGACTTGCCTCGAATTGGTGAGGTCATCGAAGTGGCCCGACCCATCGGCGACGGCTCGCGCCGCTTGCACCACGTTCACGAACTGCGGCGAAAAAATCCAATGCTGATCTGGGTTAATCTCGGTCGCTTGCTCGAGGGCTGGTCTTGGCTGCGCGATGGAGCGAGCTTACATCGATCAACCACCAGCGAATGGCTCAAAGACCGAGGGCCCGAACTGTTGCTACCCGCTGCCGAGGATGCGGTTGTTGGTGCGAAAGCCCTGCATACAGAGTTGAGCGCTATGGGCAGCTCGCTGCTCGATAGCTTCTCTAAAAACTCGCCCGAACACGAGCAGGCTTTTAGCTTGTGGCGCGATGGGGAGCGGCTTGTTTTCATTGGACTGAGCCCGGCGTTTGAACAGCTCCCTGCTGCCAAATCTGCGCAGCGGCTGAACTCCATCTTTAAGCGCTTAAGTGATGCGGGCCCGATTCATCGAGCTATTTTGTTGGCGCGTAGCGCGCAGGCGGCCGCACCCTATTTAGATGATTCCCGCTTTCAGATCATCGCCGTTCCGGCGGGGCTCAATTCACATCCTCGCGAGGGCAGCTTTTCTCTCCCCAAACGTGCCAAAGCGGAGCGTGACCACCAAGTCCCCGTACTGATTCGCGTGCCGCGCAACGCCGTGGTTCGCCTGACCATCAACGGTGGAAAAGCCGAGCTGAGCGGCGATCAAATCGACGAGCGACGCCCGGTGGTTTTGGAGCTCAGCCGCAAGGTCAATGCGTTGCGCCATAAACTCTACCCCAAACTGTTACGCCCCTTTGTGCCGGCCCTTGCGACCGGGCACTTCGATAATTCAAAAACCGTGGACCTGATCGCCGCTACCTTGCTGCGCGCCGCTCAGGCCGACGCCCTCATGCTGCCGAGCTTGGCGCCCTCGATGACGCTCCCCGGCGGGCTGTCGAGGCTCGATTTGCTGGCTCGCCTGGCGCAGCCCTCGGCCCTTGTGATGATCACCGTCGATGGCGGTGCCCTCAAAAAGCTCACTGCTCATGCTGGCCTAATTTGGCGTAGCCGAGAAAAACTCATCGCTGGGAGGCCGCTTCGGCTGATCACCAATCAAGCCTTAGCGCGGCGCTATAAAACGCAACTCGGCACTCGGGACTATCAACAGATGGTCATAAACGACCAAGGCATAAAAAGCGTTCAAGCAAAGGGTGCAAGCTTACCGCGTATCGTCATGCCTTTGCTCGAACGCGCCTTAGAAACCGACGTAAAGCTCGATAACTTGCTGCGACTTCCGCTTGGTCGTTCTCGCCTACTGCTGCGCATCGACAAGCTCCAACTCAGCGCCTTCGCGAACCAGTTGCAAGCGCCCAGCGAGCGCCGAGCTCTTGAAGACGCTCGCACCCACGCACCAAGCCGCACGAGTTTAGGCTTTAATAGCGACTTAAAACTGCTGCAGCCCTTGCACGGTCTCACCAGCAGCCTGCGCTTCACCGGCGCCTACACCCGAGACCTTTTCCCCGAAGACGGCGGCACCGCGGCGCTCGACAAAGAGTCCCTCGACGATTGGAAGCTCACCGCCGAATTAATGCGTGGCAGCGGCGCCTACCGCCCTTTTACCAACCTGCTCTGGGACAGCGAGTTTAGCGCTGGTGACCCAACTCAAAGCATCAAGTCGCCGCGTCAAAAACGAGCTGAACTCAACGCCGGAGTCGCCGTGCCGAAAAGCGGCAAACTGCACGAAGCCAGGCTCGCTGCTACGGTCTCGCAAGACTTGAGTCGCCAACTCGCCGATAGCGACCCGAGTCCCGAACTGGCGTTTCCCGGAAGCCGTTTCGCGATCTCAGGACTGGCCGACTGGCGTCGCAAAGTGGGGAAAGTCGAAGTCCGCCTGGTCATCGATGGTCGCTATTACCTGCCCGAAAGCGAACCCCTCGCCAGCACTTTGCTTTGGGCCATGGGCGAACGTTTAGAACTTGCCGTGCCGATGGCGGCTGGTCTGCGCGGCGCCGTCGTTTTACAACATACACTGTGGCGCACCCACGATGAAGTCGGGGCTTCGGGCCTGGGCGACCACCAGTTTTCGGCTGGGTTTAGTTTGGATTTCTTGCGCGTTATGCGGCCACTGGCGGGTCTCTTTTAGGGGATAACGCTGTTCCGCATTAAGGAACTGCCCGCGACGCGAGCGCTTGCTAAATCCAAACCAGCTTGCGGGGAAGCCTGAGTTACGCAACACTTGTCGCCTATGAAAAAGCTCCTCCCCCTTCTCGTTTTCGCCGCCTGTTCCGCCCCCAATGTGGTGGTCGACACCTCGGCTCCCACCCTACGACTGCAAGGGCCGGCGCAACTCAAAACTGGTGCCCCAAACATCTTTCAAGTCAGCGCCACGGCGCCGAGTGGCCGCGCCATTCACAGCCTCAGCCTACACGTTCAGCGGCGCGGCTCCGTCCAGCGCGCCAGCCTCAGCTTGAGCGCCGTCGACGAGGCAGAATTCTGCGTACGCCTCGATCCCAGCGTGAGCTGCGACGGCTATATGGCAACCTTTGATCTCCCCTCTGATTTCGGGAGCGACGGGCTACAGTTAAGCATCGTCGCCGAGGCTCAGGACAACGGGCCTGCACGGCGCCTCGGAACCTCGGAGGAACATATCGCTAGCGTCCTCGACACCTCGGCACCCCTCGTCGAGTTGCTGGCTCCGGACAACTTGCAACCGAACCGCACCATCGCTCTGCGCTTGCGCATCACCGACTTGCACAGCGAGGCTGCGAGCGTGAACTACCGACTGACCCTGCTGAGTAACGGCTGCGTCTCGAATAGCATCGAGGGCGTGCTCAACAGCTTTCTCCCCGACGGCGATTCAGAGATCGCTCTGATCACCGTGCCGGTACCTGAAGGCCTGCGCAGCGGCAGCCTGCAAATTGAGCAAATTGAAGTCAGCGACTCGGCCGTCGACGCCAAC
>JAPKCE010000100.1 GCA_028823075.1 Myxococcota bacterium | reverse complement strand
GAAGCTTGACGGGCTTATCCGCCCGACAAGCGGCGGAAGAGGCGGGAATCGAGGCGAGCACCGAGTTAACGGGCAGCGAGGTGCGAAAGCGACGCGGATTTAACGAGAGGCACAAGCGCAAATTAAGCCGACATGGCCACCTCTTAATTCCACAATCGATCTTTCCTCCCCCTGCCCGCCGCTCGTCGGGCGAACAAGCCCGTCGAGCTTCGAAAAAACCTTCTTAGGCCACCCGGTCCCAAGCCCCTTTTCGGCGAAGCCGAAAAGGGTGGGACAGTCTTGCCCCGTGCAGGGCAAGGCAGGGTTTCGGGCTAATAAAGCTGGAAAAAGCCACTTATCTCTCAGCTCAGTTCGTTATTACTGCGGTTCAGTCACACTTGCATCTGCGAGCAGCGCACCCAACGCATGCCCACCCTGTTCACCCCATCCGCATCAATTCGCCCAAGATCACCCGCGAGTTCGAGATCAACGAATGGCGCCTCACCGCCAAAATCCCATCATTAATCAAAGCCTAAAAACTCAATTCGCCAGCCAGCCCCGTACCCAGCCCAAAGCATTCCCAATACCAATCCAATTCAGACAACAACGTCACCCCACACAACCAGCCCATGCTGATGTTTTTACCTAAATACGTTACGACCCCCACATGAGACCCCTACCCGCATCACTATGCCTACTCGCACTGCTCGCCTGCCCCGAAGACGAGCCCGGCCCCCAGCGTTACGACAGCAAGCCCTTCGCTGCCGATCTCAGCGAAGAAGGCATCGCCGCGCTGAACCATATGGGGCCCCTACTCAAAGCGAATGGCACGAATTTTACGGTGTATTCCGAGCATGCGGAACGCATCGATTTACTGCTCTTTGACGACCCCGAATCCGCACAACCGGCCAAGACCTTCAGCATGCATCGCTTTGGCGACGTCTGGAGCATCTTCATCGAAGGCGTCGGCCTGGGACAGCATTACGGGTTTCGCGCCTGGGGCCCAAACTGGCCGCAACATGAGGACTGGTTTCCCGGGTCCATCCACGGGTTTGCGGCCGATGTGGACAACGATGGCAATCGGTTTAACCCCAACAAGTTGCTCATCGACCCCTATGCCAAAGCTCTCCACAGAGAACATGATTGGGGCCGAGCAAGCTTGGCGAGTGGCCCGGCGCGCACCGAAAACACATACGGCGCAGCGACCAAAGGCGTGATCGTGCGCAGTGATTACGCCTGGTCAGAGTCTGAAACCCAGTGGCGAGAAGCGCGCCAAAGCGACAACCACAACAACCACGGCGCCGCCGACTTAATCCTCTATGAGGTGCACGCTAAAGGGTTCACCGCCGATCCAGCGAGCGGCGTTACCCACCCCGGAACCTATCAAGGAATCGGCGAAAAAGCCGCCTACCTCGCCGATCTCGGAATCACCGCAGTGGAGTTGTTACCGATTCACGAGAAACCGCTCGATGGAGGTTATTGGGGCTATTGGAACACCAGCTTTTTCGCCCCCGAGCTAAGTTACGCCGCCGATTCACGCCCCCATCGCCTGCTCGATGAGTTTAAACAGATGGTCGATGCGCTGCATGCCCAAGGCATCGAGGTGATCCTCGATGTGGTCTATAATCACACCGGTGAAGGTGGGCTGTGGCGCGAGCGCTTGTACCTGGATGATCGCAGTTTAAGCCCGGGCACGAGCAGCGCCTCAATCAACTTTGACCCTCATGAAACGGCGAGTATCTACAGCTTTCGAGGACTGGATAACCAAGCCTATTACGCCCTCAACCCCGACCGTCGAACGTATTGGAACAACACCGGTGTGGGCAACCAAACGCGGCCCAACCATGTGCCCATGCGGCGCTTGATTATGGACAGTTTACGCTACTACGTCGAAGAACTGCACATCGACGGGTTTCGCTTTGATTTGGCGGGGATTCTCGGCGAAAAGGACGGTGATTATAACAACTGGGATGAGCCTAACAACACCGTGCTCCAGGATATCATCGACGACCCAACACTGCGGCGCTTCAACACCCGCATCATCGCCGAACCCTGGACTGCTGGCGGCAATTACGGCCCGCTCATTGGCGCCTATCCGGCGAGCAGCGACGGACAAACCGGCTGGCTCGAATGGAATGCTCGCTTTCGCGATTGGTGGCGTGCCTTTGTCAATTACGATGACTGGAACTTGAACAGCCAAGAAGGCGACGCCGATGGTGGCTATGTCATCACCGCCATGCAGAGCACCTACGACCACAACGGGCGGGGCCCGCAAACGGCGGTCAACTTTGTCACCTCGCATGATGGTTTCACCATGTACGACTTGGTCACTTACGAAACGAAACGAAACGGATGCACGCCGCTCAACCCCGTTTGTTGTGATGACCCCGCCTCGTCATGGTGCGAGCAAGACAGCGGCGACAATCACAACCGAAGCCGCGAATGGGGCGCCGAAGCCGAAGTCTTTAAGCGCCAATTGATGCGTAACTTCTTTACCGCCATGATGATCTCCCACGGCACGCCGATGCTGCTCGGCGGCGACGAATGGATGCGTACCCAATTGGGCAATAACAACGCCTACAGCAGCGGCGCCGACAATTCCTACAACTGGTTCTCTTGGGGCCTTTGGCAGGCCGACGATTACCGCCACCGCATGCATGATTTTGTACGCAAGCTCACCAGGTGGCGCCGCGCCATGCGCCACGCCGTCAGCCCTTCCGCCTATGGACAAGGCGCCCCATTTGCCTGGAAATCACCGCAAAACACCGATGAGGTGAGCTGGGACGGCAAGGCGGTTATGATTCATTATTATGACGCTAGCCAAGGCCCAGAGTTTGCCGTTCTGATCAATATGGAACGCCAGCCCACCGCCTTTACGCTGCCAGCAGGCCGCAGTTGGCGACGTATTATCGACACCCAAAGCTGGTTCGACGATGATGAGTACTTAGGCGAAGACAACCGCGATCTGCGCAGCAGTTACAACGTTGACCTCAGCGCCACTCAGCCGCTCGAAGCGACTTACGAGGCCGCCGGGTCGTCCCTTGTTATCGTGCAGGCCGTGCCGTGAAGTTTTGGATAATCAGCGCAGCACTGCTGCTGCCCGGAAGCCCGGTCCAGGCCTACGCCGACCATGCTGCGACGGGTATGGGCGGTTATGTTCGCTTGCTGGCGCGGCCGGACCTGGGTGGCGGCAACGGACGTCTCGGGTTTTGGAACCTCTACGGCCGGCTGCTCAATGAAGGGCCCTGGGTGAGTTTAGACCCGCGCATGACCCTGCTCAAAAAGAGCGACGGTGCCTGGAGTGATCTGCACTTAAAAATCGAAGGCCCCGGGCCTTTGGGCGCCAGCGGCGGCGGCTCGCTTGCCAAGATGACGCTCACCCAAGCCTATCTGCGCGCCGGCGAACGCCGCGGCGGCGACTGGACGCTTAGGCTCGGTAGTTTAGGCACCTGGTTTGGTGATCTAGGCCTTTACGATATGCGTCCCGCTAGTCTGTTTCAGGGGAGTGTCGGCGCCGCGCTCGAGGGCAAGCAGGGTAAATGGTCCTACCTACTTGCGCTAGGCGACGCCGGCTTCGCCATGCTCGCTGACCAATACAATGCGGTGATCTCGGCGGGTGGCGCCATGCATTATCGCAGCAAGCGTTTGGTCGTAGGTCTCGGCGGCGAATACCGTTTTGAACCCGAGGTTCCTGGTAAAGCCAACGCCCCCCACGCGACGCCCGGCATGAAGCTTGAGGACCTACTGCGCGGTGAGGTGGTTGAGCGCTTTCTCGAAGGGCGCCCCGGACAAGAAGACTTTTTCCCCAAACCCGAAGCGCGCAGCAACAATTCCTTTGCCCTCGTCGGCGAGCTAGGTTTCGGCGGTTTTAAAACACTGCGCTGGTGGCAGAGTTTCGCGCGTTTTGAGCGACTCCACCCGGAACGTTCACGCATCGAAAACTTCGCAGGGCGCGATTTTACTTTGTACCTTGGCGATCTAACAAATGAGCGTTGGCGCGCCACCTTCGGCAGCGAAGCGCAGCTCGTCTTGTTGCCCAAAAAACTAGACCTTTGGTGGGGAGTTTTGGGCATCTGGGCTTGGGACGCTGACAACGCTTTAGCGCCCTCCGACCACAACATGCAGATGTTTTCGAGCGTCCTGCGGGCTCAGTATTACCTAAGCAACCGCTGGCATCTTTTGGCTGAAGGCTCGCTTGCCAGCGAGACCAGCACAAACGGGCGGCGATGGCGTGCGTCGGCGCGCTCCATCGAGGCAGGGACCGGCGGCATGAGCGACTCCCGAGGTTTGGAATTTGGCGACTTAGAAACAAGGATTACCAAACAAATAAAGGGTGGTCTGCTGTTTAGCCCCAAAGGAAAGGGGCTCTTTGCACGACCGCTAATCCGCCTTCTCTACGGGCTGCAACACAGCAACGAGAACAACGCCTTCGGCAACGCTTTCGAGACCCGTGAAAGCAATGAAAACACCTTCTCGCCGGTGCAACGTCACCTGCATCACCTGATCGCTTTGGAGGCCGAGGCATGGTTCTAAAAGTGGCTCCGGTACTGTTGCTCATCGCCTGTGCAAGCCCTCAGGTTGTTGCCCCGGCGAGCGGCGGAACCATCGCCCTGGCTTTGGTTATCGACGGCCCTCAACGTCAGCAGCACCGGCTTGCGGGCGGGCTTGCGCAGCGCATGAACTGCCGGGGTCATCAGCTGTTGCGAATCGGCAGCGAAAAACTCGACGCGGCACGCAGCCTGTCCAAACGCATCGAAGCCCTGCGAAAAATTTCCAAGGACAGCCGTTTTGTGGCTTTGGCGGAGTTGCACCCGCGCTACCAAAACCAGGTCGCAGGTCGCTTCCGCTGGGAGGTTTCCGTGCGCTTAGCTGTCAGCCCAAACCGTGAGGGCGCTCAAACCAGTAACCAATCGTTCACCCTTCCCGCTCTCTTAATGCGCTCCAACGAAGGCGCCGAAGAGGCCTTAGATGCGGTCATGGACGAGGTCTCCGAGCGCTTTGATTCGCTGGTACACAGGGTGGTTCAAGGCGACGGTGCGGGAGCGCAACCTCGGCTGGTCTACCTGGCTCTAATCGATCGGTTTTTCGATGGTGATTCGAGCAACAACGGCACTATCGACCGCCAAGACCCACAGGCTTGGCATGGCGGCGACCTCGCCGGTATCGAGAAAAAGCTGCCCCATCTGCAAGCCTTGGGCGTGACCGATTTATGGCTCACGCCGATGTTTGCGGCGCGCCAGGAGCGCTTTCATGAGCATGGTGCTTTTCACGCTTATTGGACCCACGACTTACGCCAAATCGAACCCCGTTTTGGGGACCTAAAGGCGGCAAAGTCGCTGCGACGAGCCACCCGTAAAGCGGGTATTAAACTGCATCTTGATCTGGTCACCAACCATGTCGCTTGGGATGCGCCACTAAGACAAAAGCATGCCGATTGGTTTCATGCGGACAAAGCGATCACGGACCCACAAGACGCCCAACAACGTGAGACAGGCTGGGTGCATGGCCTTCCCGACCTCGCGCAAGAAAACCCAGCGGTCAGCGAATACCTCATCGGCAGTGCAAAGTATTGGCAGGACCTTTTGCAGCCCGACGGCTTTCGTCTCGATGCGCTAACTCATGTTCCCACCCGTTTTGTGCGCAATCTCGCCGCGGCGCTGGGCGCAAAAACCGAACTTCTCGGCGAGTTCTACGAAGGACGAGCACAGCAATTGAGCCAGCGCATGCAGCAGGCAGGAATAGACCAGGCCTTTGATTTTCCTTTGCACTTCGCCTTGGTTCAAGTGTTCTGCGGCGACGCACCGGTCGAACAACTCGCCACGGTTCTCGCCCTCGATCGCTTGTACAAAAATCCCGAGCGGCTGCTCACCTTTTTGGACAACCACGACCGGCCGCGGTTGGCGAGCCTATGCCAAGGCGAACAGGCGCGCATCCACCAGGCTATCGCCATGCTCTTTGCCCTGCGCGGGACGCCGGTGATCACTTACGGTACCGAAAGTGGTCTCAGCGGCAGCAAGGAGCCTGATAACCGAGCCGACATGCGCTTTGAGGCTGCTCACCCCACCTTTAAACACCTTCAGAAGATGCTCGATCTACGGCGCCGAACACCTATTTTAACGGCAGGTAAAACACTGGTCTTAGGCGCGGAAAGTGAGCGCCTACGCATGCTGCGCTACAACGACGATCGTGCAGTTTGGGTGGCCGTTAACCGCGCCTCATCGGCCCTACAACTCAACCTAGATTTACCGCCGGGCCTGCGTTTCAAAACAACGTCTAGCGCGATCTTGGCGCCCTATCAGTTGCGTATCGAGCGCCTCAGCATCGTCGACCCGGCAGCTTTTCGGCGCTGGCGAACCGAGCGAAAAGCGCCAAGAAAAATTGAATTCACGGTCAATGATCTTGAGCAGAGCGATTTGCTGCTCGTTGGTAGCAGTCCGGAGCTTGGCTCCTGGCAGATCGACAAGGCGATCGCCTTGCAGCCCAAAGGCAAAAAGATGAGCGCCACCGTCCTACTGCCTGGCGATGGTATGGTAGCGGTCAAACTCGTCCGTCGCGATGGCAACTGGTCGCCGCGCGCCAACCAATACCTCATGCCCGCCGACCAGAACTCGCCGGTGGAGATGCTCTGGTGAACCCTTCCGTATCGGTTAGCCTCAAGCAGCTCGGGTTTTCCTACCCAGGCGCTATAACCCCCACCCTGAGCGGTATCGACCTGCAATTCGAGGCCTCATCATTTGTTGTGTTAGTCGGCGAATCGGGCTGCGGAAAAAGCACCTTATTGCGCTTGCTGGCTGGCCTCGAACGCCCAAGTGAGGGCTCGATTTTCTTCGACGATCGCGAGGTCACGACACTGGAGCCAAAGGCACGCGATGTCGCCATGGTGTTTCAAAGTTATGCCCTTTACCCGCATATGAATGTTGG
>JAPKCE010000099.1 GCA_028823075.1 Myxococcota bacterium | reverse complement strand
CATCGACGGCGTGGAAATCTAACCCGATGCGCAGTCTTTGGCCACGACGTACATCGATTCGATACCAATCGTCGTCGCCGTCACAAGCCACCGCCGAAACGTTGGCGTCTGTCGCCAAAGCACTCGCGCTCTCGGCACTATCGTTGGGTTCATAAGCATCGGGCCGACAATGGTGATTAACGGCGCTTGAGAATTGTAGGTCGTAAGGGCCGATGCCATCGTCAGCGGCGCTTATTTTAGCGAGAACCGTGGTGGCCCGGATGCTTGCGAAGACCGCTTCGGTTTGTCCCTCGGCCGTCCAATCGCGTCCAAGCGGGTTGACGCCGTCTTCGGCGTAAAACTGAATGGCGACTTGAGCCTCTCGGGTTTCGTACGAGGCGGTGGCATACACCCGTTGGTTGGCGCCGACCGTGAGACGGTACCAATCAACGTCAGCGGCGCAGAGGCTGCGCGCATTGCGTAATGCATCCGGCAATTCGACCTGGGTTGCGAGGTTAGCAAAGTTATTAGAATCGACACCTTCATCAGCATCAGGACTACATTGGTAAGGTCCGTGGTTGTTGAGCGTTAGGGTGTAGGGCAGTGCATGGTGGTCCAGGGCGCGCACTTCGACCAGCAGGCTTTGAGCATGAGCGCTGCGGTAGAAAATACGCTCACGATCAGCGCGTACGCCGCGGCTGGCGTCGAGTTCGGTGGTACCATCGAGGGACAACAAGCGCAGGTCAATATCGCCAGCTTGGTGGTTGAAGTCGGCGATGAATTCTAGCGCATGCCCAGCCGCTAAATCGATTTGGTAATAGTCGACGTCGAATTGGCAGAGCGTGACGCCGGGGTAGTTGCCTGGGTTTAGGATGCTGGCCAAATCGCTCTGGTCGTTGCCCCCTTCACCCTCGAAATTATCCGGGTCGCAAGCCTGCCCAGGCGCTAGGTTCATATGAAGCTCGTAAGGCGTGTTGCCGGCGAGATGAGCCACTTTGATAAAGTAAAAGGCGTCAGCACCCGCAACGAAGCTAAAGCCGGCAGGGCCGCGCGGTGGACCCGGAGCATAGCGCAAGGTTGAAATACCGTCTTGGGCGACCAGGCTCAAATCGAGCATCGCACCGTCATCCATTCCCATGGCCTGGACGCTGATCTCTTCGCCGCGGTTTAAGCGGACCGCGTAAAAGTCGTTGTCATCTGGGCATAAGGTGAGGTGGTCCATGATCAACTGTTGGCCTTCGAAAATGGCATCGGTGGCCGAAGCGAAAGTGTCGTTGTCCTCGTAAATATCGTCGCGGCAAGGTCCGCCGATCGGTTCGCAAAGACCGGTCACGACGTTGCAGGACTCGGCAAAGCCGCAATGCAGGTCGGAGGTGCAGGGGTCGGGCCTGGGGATGCAGATGCGCGCCTGAGGGTCACACATCTGGTTGTCCGGGTCCGGGCAGTCGGCGTCGGTGCGGCAGATGTTGTCGCTCTCGCAAAGGCCGGAGCGCACGTTGCATTGCAAGCCCGATCCGCAATGCTGGTCGCTCGTGCATTGAACGCAGTTGCCGACCGGGTCGCAGAACATGCCGATTTGGCAATCGTCGACCTGGGTTTCGACGGTGCATTCAGCGGCACCAGCTCGCTGGCAACGACCGTTGAGTTCGTTGCAGTTCTCATCTGGCTCACATGCGGTTTCGGGAAACTGCTCGACGAGCGTGCAGCCGACGGATTCGATGCAATAAAAATGAACTCGGTCGCAGTCAAAGCCGACAGGGCAGTCGGCGCGGCGAGCGCAGGGAAGGGCGTCGCCAGAGTCGCGGCATTTGCCCAGGGCGCAGAAGTTGTTGAGTCCGCATTCACTGTCCTCAATACAATCCGAACCAAAGCCGTCGCGGGTACGGCAAATCCCTTCGCTGACCGAGCAGTACTCATAGGCTCTGCATTCGTCATCGAGGCTGCAGGCTGGGATGGCTTCGCAAAGCCCGTTGGTCGAGCAGCGTAAACCGCCGGTGCAGTCTGCGTCTTCGCTGCACGGGTCGGCGACGATCACGCCGGCGTCGGGCGCCGGGGGTTCGCCGCCATCGCAGTTGGCGCCGGCTAGGTTGAGCGCCGAGGCGATGAGCAGGAGGCTAGAACGGACGTTCATACGCGAAGGTCTCCTCAAGGTCGCGGAAGTTCAGGTCCGGCCAATCGAACTGTAAGGCTTTCCACATGGTTTGATCTTCTTCGAAATCCCAGAAGGTTTCGTAGCGCAACATACCGTGAACATACACGCGAACTACGGCGGTGGTCGGCGTGCGCGCCGCTCCGACCTGATTGTCATTCCAATAATGAACCCAGATCTGGAAGGTGTCGATGGCCGGTTCGCGCAAGTTGACGTTTTCAGGGCCAAAACCGCGCTGGTCGTCGATGTCGAGGCGGGGGTGGTTAGCCTCTTCGGGATACCAGTCGTCGGGGAAGCGGTTTGAGAAATAGGTGTCGTAGGTCGGGTTGAACGGGTGGTAGGTGAGGGTTTCGTCGCCGCGTAAGAAGTGCAGGTCGAGATCGGCATCGGGGTGATCCCAGGTGAGTTGGATATGCAGCGCGTCGCGAGGGATGGCGCGAAAGGTGATCACCGCCGGGTCAACGGAGCGCACACCCATGGAGTCGACGACATGCAATTCGACGGTATAGTCACCTGCTAAATCGGCTGTTAGACCGGCTTCGGGCTGGTCGGAATCGTCGATCGAAGCCGTCGAGCCCGCCGGCCGTCGCAGCAGCGACCAAAGGTAGGTCTCGATGCTTAGGTCGTCTACCGGGCTGAAACTGGTACGCCCGTCGAAGACGATCTGGTCGAGCGGTTCGATGCCATCGGGGTCGTTTACCAGGACCGCCTGGGCGATCGGCGGTTGATGCCCCTGTCCTGTGATGGGGATCTCGACGAGCGGGTTGTTGATGTCGTTGCTGCTGATTTGGATTAGGCCATTGTACTCGATAAGTTCAGTGGGTTCGAAGGCAACGCGAAATTGGGTGGTTAGACCAGCTGCGATGGCTTGGTCGACGATGCTGTCGCCACCGACGGGGCGAAAGGGGCACTCCAGCGAATCCGGACAGGAGACGCTGATCTCGCGCACGTACAGGTCGTGATTACCGATGTTACCGATGGTCACCGGCATGAGGCCGGTATCGGCGATGGCGGTAGCCGGGAATTGTAGTAATTCCGGATCGACGGTGATTTCGGGCGTGCCGAGATCAACGCCAAAGCCGCGGAGTTCGATTTCTAGAATGCCAATATCATCATCGAGGGTCTCGATGATCAGCGTTCCACCGCTCAAATCTTCCACCATCGGCGCGAAGTTTATGGTGAGAGTCGCCGTTGTTCCGCTGGGAATGAGTTCCGGGCAATCGCCAATGGTGAATACGGGCTCTGTGTCGCTGGAGCGCTCGCAGCGCACGATCTCAACCGCGACGATGCTCGGATTGGCTAAACTAAGTGTGATTGTTTTGGATTGCGCCAGCGCCACCTCGCCGAAGTCGACGGGGTTGGGGGTTACATCGAGACGATGGGGCACCTTGACCACCTGTAACTCGTCGCAACTGCAAGCGCTAAAGCCTAGAGCAAAAGCAAGGGCTGTAAGCAGCCCAGGGCGCAGAGGCATCATGGGTTCACCGTAATAGCTAAGCTGTACTCCCCGCGCTCTTCTAGGCCGCCGATCTGGAGCCCGAAGAAGCTGAAGGCTTCGACGCCTTGGTAGGTGAGTTCATAGATGTTGAGTCCGTCGATCTCGCCGGCCGCCTGCCCGGTAGCCACGGCGTCGCCGGCATTGTTTTGGCCATCGAGAGCATGCAAGCTGAGGGTTATACCCGTCGGGCCTGTGACGCGGACGGTGACATTCTCACCGGCTAAAATCACCATGCGCAGCCAATCGCTGTCGCTGCAAAGCACCAGGTCTCGGTTGTAGTCAAAGGCACCGCCTCCGGGGCGAATCGTTATCGAGTCTTCGCTGGTGTTACCGCCCTCAGCTTCCAGTTGATCGTCGCGGCAGCCTTCTGTGTATTGGCTGCGCAAGCTGTAGGTTTGCACCGCAGAGCCACCGGCGAAACGCTCCACCAGCAAGAAGTGGTGACCACCCTGGGTACCCGCGAGTTCGATGCGTTCATCGTCATCCATGGTGGCAGCGACAGCGACTGCCTGGCGCTCGGCGTCGAAGAGGTACAAATCGACGTCGCCTTGAGCGTGGGCGAAGCTGGATTCGATGACCACCGGCGTATCCGCTACGAAATTAAGGTTGTACCAATCAACGTCGGAATCACCACAGAGATGACGCTCTACGGGTTGCGCCGAAGCGGCCAAATAGGTGGCTACCTCTCGTTCGTTATTAGGTTCACCTTGGGCTTGGGGGTCGGGGCAGATATCCCCTTGTTCGACTGTAAAGCGAAGGCTGAAGGGCACGTCGGTGCCGCGTTGTTCTTCGTTCGCTGATTCGTGCCAACTGACCGACGCGAAGAGGAGTCGTGTTTGAGCGCTCGAGTTAACCGCGCTTGCCTGCTTAAACCCGCTCGGCCCGTCGCCGTAATGAACAATGGAATTGGCGTCGAGAAGGCGCAGGTCCAGCGGGTAGCGCGGGCTGTTGTTAAGGCGCACATCAAGGCCCTGACCGGGTTCGAGGTCGATGCGGTACAAATCGACATCGGCGCCTTCACATATGGCCCCATCGTTGATCGAGCCCAAACCGTCTTGGTTGAGCGCTACTGGGGCAGCCGAGTCGCGATCACCGGCGACGTCGTTCAGCCCGCGGCAACTGAAGGGTGGGTTGACATCGACCCGCAGGACGTAAGCGTTAGCCTCTTCAGGAAGCACGGCTTGAGGGGTTAGTGTGACGACTAAGTAGACGTTTTGGGTGTCTTCTTCGTTGGTCCACTCAAGACTTGCGACCTCATCACCCGGGTCGGACTGTGCCAAGATTTCTTGGGCGTTGGTGCCGAGAAGGCGGATGGTTAGATTAGCCTGCGCTGCCATACTCACCTGAACGGTGTGGTCTCTCGGGACGCGAAAGGCGTAGGTGTCGATGTCATCTTCGCAGATAAAGCGACGCATCTGTACCGCATGATCGCCAACGCTCAGACCGGTTGCTTCTTGGCGCGAGTTGTTGGGCTCATCAATTTCGCAAGGGGGCGGAGTCGAGAGGTTGACGCGTAAAGTATACGGGAAAATGTCAGCGTCGGTGGCTGCCGAGCGAATACGGAAATAATAAGTACCCGCGTTGAGTGCCGTCGCCGTTGCCGTACCTGTCCAATTGCCGTCGCGAAGACGCGCAAGACCGATGACCTCACTGGTCTCGGGGGCGATGATCTCGAGGTAGAAGGGTGCCGACGGTGGCAGGGCTGCATGACAGCGGTTGTTCAGACAGAAAGCATCGTCTTGCAATTCCCGACAATGGCTCTCGCGGGTGCATTCCACATCACCTTCTAGCTCTCGAGCAAAGGACGCTTCGTCGAGGGTAAGGGTTGCATCGATGCTCTGCCCGTCTTCGATGGTGAGGCGGTACATGTCCAAGTCGTCGCGACAGAGAATTTGGGTGGAGGTATAGTAGGAAGGGCTGTTCTCACCTTCTTGATAGGGTGCCAAACTGGTTGAGGTGCTCACCCCGTTGTTCGGCTCATCTTCTCCATCGCCTTCGCAGCGTGGCTCGGGCAGGGTGCAGCGCCACATATTGGTATTGCAAAGCCAGCGCTCATCACCACCGTTTTGGGTTTGGCAATCTTCATCGAGGTTGCATAGTGGCAGCACACATTCGTTGGTCCCAGAAGCGCAGCGGCGCCCGCTCGGAGCCAGACAGGTGCGCTGCGGCTCATCGGTGGTGCCGATGTTTTCGCAATAGGTCTCGGGTGGGCATTCGATATCGGTGTTACAGCTGACCGCTTCGGGAAGAGGTGTCATGCAGTCGACATCGCGTTCGCAGCCGCTGGTGCCGATGCATTGACCAAGAGCGGTATTGCAATGGGTACCGGTGCTGTAGCGACAGGTCGATATCTGATTGCGATCGGCGACACAGACCGTTCCGCCAGCGCACTCGGCTTGGCTTTGGCAGGGGCTGCCCTGAGCTTCGCTGGTGCATTCAAAATCACTAATGCACTGCACACAGCGACCATCGATGTTGCCCACGGGGACGTGACAGATTTCAAGGTCGCGGCAGACGTCCCTCTCGTTCGCTTCGTTGCATTCACCCACTTCGATGTTGCGGCAGATGTTCGAGTCTTGATCGCATTCTTGGCCTTCGCCGCAGGCTAACTGCGGAAAGTAGTTGGCGAAGCGACAGCCGAGGTCTTCAACGCAAGCGTTCGCGGTGGGGTGGCAGCGCTGGCCGGACGCGCAGTCACCGTCGCGGGCACAGGTGGGACGCATGCAGGCGAGCGTTTCGCAGCGTTGATTGTTCGGGTTGCAGACCGAGCCCGGACAGTCCGAGTCGGTGACGCAATCTTGACCCATGTCGAGCGGGGTGCATTGCACCACCTGCACGGGTTCACCGGCGCGGCTGGGGTCTTTTGCGCAGTCCCCGTGTTGCAAGTTGCTTAAGTCGTCTCGGCTGCAGGCTCGCTGGCCGGCGTTTAAGCAGTTACCGCCCCAGCAAAAGCTGAGCGCAGGACATTCGGCGTCGACGGTGCATTCACAGCCGATGCCGCCGCCGAGGTCGCAAGGGGGGCGACAACTGTTGGATTCGGGGTCGCAGCTAAACCCTTCTTCGCAGTCATCGTCGTAGCCGCATTCGCCGCTTTTGCAGATGCCGTCGACGCGATCGCACCAGCGACCACGGCCGCAGGCAAAACCTTGACCTGAGGCGATTGCTTCCGTGTTGACGCTAGATACGCAGCGTGAACTCAAATCGCCGGCGTCAGCCGAGTTACGACGGGTTTCACCGGGACAGCCTACGAGCATCATGCTCAGGCAGGACAGGGATAAAAGACGCAAAGCCATGAGGTCTTTTCCTTAGTTCTGAGGGG
>JAPKCE010000098.1 GCA_028823075.1 Myxococcota bacterium | reverse complement strand
GACCTCACCAGCGATGAAGGCGAATGGGATTACCTGGCGACTTTTGGTCGCAGCGGCTTACCCGCTTATGTGATTCTTATGCCCGACGGAACGCATGACCTACTGCCCGAGGGGCCGCCGACGACCTTGCACGAGAGGCTCAAGCTAGCCGCTGAAAAGCTGGCGAAGTAAAAGTTCGCTAGAGAAGAAGCGCTGCGATAAACCCAGCAGTCGCACCAAAAGCAGCGACCAAGATGATGGCGTTTCTAGAGATCCTATCTGCGTGAAGAGCCGTTTGCGCTGTGCCTGACCCTTGAGTTCCATAGGCGTCGAGGGTGCTCACGCGAATCCGAGTCGGCGCGTCCCCATGCCCCCCCAAACCTTCTACAGAATGGCTGTCGATAATCTCATCGACCTCAACAATAGCCGTATCGTCAGATGCTTCCGATGCATGGCTGTCGAAGGGTGACCGGGCCTGGTCGATTGTAACGGTCGCCAAATCCATAGCAACCGTGGCGTCGCCATCTACAGCTTCTAGCGCCTCAGCCTGGCCGGCTCCGGCCACAGCTCTGGCCAACTGACTGGCCTCCAAACTCGGCAAGCTGCCCGAGTTTGTACGGATCTCTTCTTCGCTCATGATCTCGGTGACAAAGCGCGCCAGGCGGCGGGTCGAACCGTCGCCAGGCATCTCCTCAAGCGCCGACTCAAGCATATCTCGCGCTTCGCGCGCTGTCTGAAAGCGGTCGCCACGATGCGCGGTCAGGGTCCGCTTTAGAAAGGCGATAAGACCTTCGGGGACCTCGCCCGAGTTTGGCAGTCGATATTCGCAGCGCGTGACTAAGCGCAACAATTCGGTGTTGTCGCTGCGCGACTTGCCCACCTGGCCAGGAATTCTAAACGGCTTTTCGCCCAACAACATCTCGTAAAGCACCACGCCTAACGAGAAAATATCGGAGCGCCGGTCGAGCCTTTTACCAGAAGCCTGCTCGGGGCTCATGTAACTGAACTTACCCTTGAGCACATTACCTTGGGTTAGCTGCTGATTCGTGGTCGCCTTGGCGATCCCAAAGTCGATAAGCTTAACCGCTCCGTCGCGCGAGATCATCACGTTCTGTGGACTGATGTCGCGGTGGACTAGGCGTAACAATTTTTCGTTGCCGTCGCGGAAGCGATGGGCGTAGTCGAGCGCGTTGCAGACATCGGCTGCGATGCGCGCCGCCAACTCGGGCGGAATTAAAATACCTTTGCGGCGCAGGCGCTTGTTGAGCTGTCGCAGGTTACAACCATCGATATGCTCCATGGCGATGTAGTACTGGCCATGCTCCTCGCCGAGTTCATAAATCTGTCCGATGTTCGGGTGGCTGAGCAGCGCGGCGACCCGCGCTTCATCCAAAAACATGCCAACGAACTCTTCGTTATGCGCTAAGTGAGGGTGGATCTTTTTGATGACCAGCTGCTTGGAGAAGCCGGCAGGGCCCGTTTGCTGAGCCAGATACACTTCCGCCATACCGCCTTGGGCGATGCGTCGGAGCAACTGGAAACGACCGAATGAAACTTCGATGGCCACGAGGAGGAACCCTTTCAAAGGGGGAGGCTTAGAAGGTTGGGCTGACTGCCGCGGTTAGGCAAGGCGCGTTGTCCGATAAACTAGGTTTTTATGGCCCCCAGTGCGACCAGGAGATTGATCGGAGGCGTCTATGCGCTTTGCGCTTATAATTTTAGCTGGCTTGATTCTCGGCGTGGTCGCTGCCCTGGCTTGGCCGGGCCAGGAACTCTGGCTGGGCCTTCCCGGAGATGCTTTTGTGGCTGCCCTCAAAGCGTTGATCATGCCGATCGTCTTCTGTTCGGTCGCTGGCGCTATGGCAAAACTGGGCTCCGTGCCGCAGCTAATGCGCTGGTTGAGACGGGCCCTCCTTTACTTTGCTTCGACCATGGTGCTGGCAGTCGGACTCGGTTTGTTCTTGGTTAACACGATGCAACCCGGCGTCTCCAGCCAGGCAAAGCCAGCGGCTCTCGCCAAGGCGCCGCCAATCGAGCAATTGTCCACTGGCGAATTCCTGCGCGCCCAAGTCGGCAAGTTGCTGATGGACCCCGTCAAAGCCTGGGCCAGTGGAAACGTGCTCGGGGTGCTTGTTTTTGCTCTCCTCTTCGGCTTAATGCTCGGGCGTTCAGAGGGACTTTCGCCGTGGGTTGATCTGCTGAGCAGTGCCGAGGCGGCCCTGGCTCGCCTCATCGATATGCTTATCTATTTCACCCCGGTTGGTGTTTTTAGCCTGGCCTATAAGCAAGTCGCCAGTAGTGGAATCGAGGTCATCCTTAAGCTGGGACCCTACGTTTTATGTGTCGCTCTGGGCCTGCTTATTCACGGGCTGATCGTCTTACCGCTAGCCGTGCGCCTGTTCGGCGGTCCCGGGCCGAAACGCTTTCTCTCGGCCGCTTTCAAGCCTGTGATGGTGGCCTTTAGCTCGGCGTCCTCGGCGGCTACACTGCCGGTGACTTTGGAAGCTGCGGAGAAGGATTTGGGTATCGACCCGGCGGTAAGCCGTACGGTGGCGCCCCTTGGGGCGACGATCAATATGGACGGCACAGCGCTTTATGAGGCTGTAGCGGCGCTCTTCATCGCTCAGGTTTACGGAATTGACCTAAGCATGGGGCAGCAGGTTATCGTCGCCTTCACCGCATGTTTGGCGGCCATCGGTGCGGCGGGAATACCTAGCGCGGGCTTGGTCACCATGGCTTTGGTGCTCAGCGCTGTGGGTTTACCACTTGAGGGTGTGGGGCTAATTTTAGCGGTAGACCGCTTTCTCGACATGTTGCGTACCAGCGTCAATGTGCTGGGTGATTTGGGAGGCTGCACGGTGGTCGCAGCCGGCGACAAAGACTAAAGCGCAAAACATTTTCCTCAGGGGCTGGACCGGCGGACAAGCATTCCCTAGGTTCCGACCCGTTCAATAGATGGGGGGTCAGCCGATGCGCATCGGAATCCCGACAGAGACTCTGGAGGGTGAGCGACGTGTCGCCGCTACCCCTAACTCCGTTAAGAAAACCATTAAGCTCGGCTATGAAGTCAGTATCCAAGCCGGTGCCGGGCTTGAGGCCAGCTTCTCGGATGCTGCCTTTGAAGCCGTCGGTGCGAGCATCGTCGGTGACGCAGCCTCGCTTTGGGCCCAGGCGGACATCGTCTTTAAGGTCAACCCGCCGAGCGAGTCCGAAGTGGCCATGCTCGATTCCACCAAGACCTTGATCTCCTCCGTTCTTCCACCGAAGAATACGGCTTTGGTCGAGGCCTTGGCCGCCAGCGGCGCTACGACGCTCGGGATCTGCTGCATTCCGCGTATCAGCCGCGCTCAGAAGATGGATGCGCGCAGTTCGATGGCAAATATTGCCGGCTATCGAGGTGTCGTTGAAGCCGCGAACCACTTCGGCAGCTTCTTCACAGGTCAAATGACCGCTGCCGGGAAAATCCCGCCTGCCAAAGTACTGGTTGTTGGTGCCGGCGTGGCTGGCCTCGCAGCGATCGGTGCTGCCAAAGGGCTGGGCGCCATCGTGCGCGCCTTTGACGTGCGCGCCGCTGTGAAAGATCAGGTCGGTAGCCTCGGTGGCGATTTTCTTGAAGTGAGCATCGAAGAGGACGGCGAAACAGCCGGTGGATACGCCAAGGAGATGTCTCAGGCTTATAAAGACGCTCAGATGGCGCTCTTCATGGAGCAGGCGGCCGATGTGGACATCGTGATCACCACCGCGTTGGTGGCCGGTAGCAAAGCGCCGATTCTGTGGAATGAAGAGATGGTCAAGGCGATGAAGCCGGGCTCCGTAGTTGTCGATCTCGCGGCTGAACAGGGCGGAAACTGCGCCTGCACCGAACCCGGTGAAGTGATCGTTGCGCATGGGGTAACCATTGTGGGTCACCGTGATTTGACCTGCCGTTTACCGGTGACCGCAAGTGAACTCTACGCTCAGAATCTGGTGCACCTGCTGAGCGATATGACCAAGGAAGATGGCTTTGCTGTCGATCATGAGGATGAGGTCGTTCGCGGCGCGCTGATCTGCGAAAAGGGGGAGGTACTTTGGCCTCCACCGCGCATCGAGCCGCCTCCGGCTTCGAAAAATCCAGAGGTCGAGCCCGTCATGCTCCAAGCCAAGGATGAGGGCCCAGGGCGCCCTTGGTTGCTTCTCGCCACCGTCCCGCTGGCCTTGTTATGGACCTATCTTAAGGTCACCAGCGGTGCCGATAGCAGCGGCGAAAGCAGCGAGTTTTTACAGCATTTTACAGTCTTCATTCTAGCCTGCTTTGTGGGCTGGCAGGTGGTCTGGAATGTCAGTCATTCACTACATACCCCGCTCATGGCGGTGACGAATGCGATCAGTGGTATCATCATTGTCGGAGGTCTATTGCAGGCTTCTGGGGCGCTTACGGCTCCTGCGACAGCGCTCAGCGTTGCCGCAATCTTCTTTGCAACCATTAACATCTCCGGCGGGTTCTTGGTCACCAAGCGCATGCTGGCGATGTACCGAAAATAGGGGCGGCGAATCATGGAACAGATTCTGTTAACCTCGGCGTATCTCTTTGCCTCAGTGTTCTTCATTCTCAGCCTACGAGGTTTGAGCAGCGCCGAGACGGCAAAAACGGGTAACTATTACGGTATGGTGGGCATGGGAGTGGCGATCGTTGCCACGGTCATGTCCAATGAGGTTACTGGCTATGCGCCGATCCTCGGTGCCATCCTCATCGCTGCCGTTATCGGCGCTTTTATGGCAGCGCGTGTTAAGATGACCGCCATGCCCGAACTGGTGGCGATTCTTCACAGCTTTGTCGGCTTGGCCGCGGTGTTGGTTGGTTTCGCTTTATACCTCGATGAGGGGGCAGCCCACGGCAGTCGCGTGGTGATGCAGATCGAGATCGCCGTCGATGTCTTCCTGGCGGCCATCACCTTCACCGGTTCGGTACTGGCCTTCTTGAAGTTGCGTGGCAGCGTCAGCGGCGCACCCTTGTTGTTACCTGGGCGCCACCTATTCAACTTAGTCATGTTCGTGAGTTGTATCGTTTTGAGTGCACTTTTCGTGCAAGCAGAAGGCCATACTGGGCTCAATTATCTGATCATCATGACCGTTGTCGCTGGCGTGCTCGGCTACCACCTGGTGGCGGCCATCGGCGGCGCCGACATGCCGGTGGTGGTGAGCATGCTCAACAGTTACTCGGGTTGGACGGCGGCGGCGGCGGGCTTCATGCTCGGCAACGATCTGCTGATCATCACCGGTGCTTTAGTCGGTTCATCCGGCGCCATCTTGAGCTATATTATGTGCAAGGCGATGAACCGTTCTATCGTCAATGTTATCTTTGGCGGTTTCGGCACGAACAGCGGCGGCTCTGCTGCATCCGGTGAGCAGATCGAGGGTGAAATCACCGAGACCTTTGTCGAGCAAGTGATCGATGAGTTGCGCGATGCACAGTCGGTCATCATCGTTCCGGGCTACGGCATGGCGGCCGCCGATGCTCAATATGCAGTCGCTTCGATGACCGAAATTCTGCGCAAAATGGGCACCCAAGTACGCTTCGGTATCCATCCCGTAGCAGGGCGCCTTCCTGGGCATATGAACGTGGTGTTGATGCAGGCAAACGTACCCTACGACATCGTTTTTGAGATGGACGAATTGAACGATGATTTCCCAGCAACGGATGTGGTTCTAGTAATCGGCGCCAATGACATTGTTAACCCGAGCGCCCAGACCGACCCGAACAGTCCCATCGCCGGTATGCCCGTGCTCGAGGTCTGGAAGGCTGACCGTACGGTCGTCATGAAACGCAGCCGTCGCACCGGTTATGCCGGCGTCGATAATCCGCTGTTTTACAAAGACAACACACGTCTGCTCTTCGGCGACGCCAAGGATTCCCTGAACTCTATTGTCGCGGGTCTTAAAGAGTAAGGTTCGAGCCTAAAGTTCAATGGCGATGCGCTCCGCACTTCGTACTAAGATCAGTTCGGCTTCGACCCTGCTGCCCGGGACGAGCGGGCGTACCACCTCGGCGTAGGCCTGCAGTTGCCGGGTGTAGCGTTGTTTCAGCGCTTCAGTGTCTGTGTTGCCAGTGACTTTCCAGTCGGCGACCACCACGGTGCCGTCTGCACGGCGGTAGAGTAGGTCGATAAAACCGGTGCCGATTTGAGCCTCAGAATCGGCGTCAAGCCAATGGGTTGGGCAACTAAAAGGGAGTTCTTTGGCCAGGACATCCACGGTGCCGAGTTCGGCAGCAAGTGGCGATTTGGCAAAGCTCGCTAGAATCTGCTGGGCTTCGACAAGGAGTTCGGCGGTATGCTCGTCGGGCAGTTGTTCTTTCATCTGTTCGATAGCCCGCGCGACCATGATGCCAACTTGCGGAGCGAAGGCTAACGAGAAATCAAAATGCTCGAGCGCCAGGTGAACCACTTCACCCAAGGCCGTGGCGTAGATGTTTACCGGTGCAGTGCTCGACTGCGAACTTCGCTCAGCGATTTGCGCATAGAGGCTATGCTCGTCATCGCTGCGCAGGACTCGGTCGGATTGCCCCTTGCCGATCTGACTCGGGGAAACGCTAATTGGCCGTTGCCGTAGTTTCCAGGTTCCTGGGTTTAGAGCACCTTGGCGTTCGACGAAGCGCTGGGGCGGGGCGGCTTCGAAGTCGCTGCCGACGATGGTTTCTAGCGGATAGCTTTTGCCCAAGCATGCCAGGAGAAGACTCAGGGGCTCGTCGGGGTTCGCGGCACTGGCGGCAATCCAAAGTTCATGTTGGGGGCGGGTGCAGGCGACATACGCTAGGCGCACTGATTCGTCGGTCTGGATCGCATCGCTCGCCGCGGTGAGCTTCGCTACTTGGCCCATCCATGGGCCCTTCGGGACACGAAGGGCTAGACGTCCACCGTTCGTGATAAGGGTGGGCGGCGCTCCACCTCGACTCTTACTGCCACCCCTCGGCAGCCGGGCAACGATAACCAAGGGCCATTGGAGGCCCTTGGCGCCA
>JAPKCE010000097.1 GCA_028823075.1 Myxococcota bacterium | reverse complement strand
ACTTGAGGGAGCGCGGGCCCTGGCCGAGAAGGTTCGGCGGGTTATCGGTGATACGCCGATGGATCTGCAAAGCGGTTCGCCCGTGACCATCACCATTAGCGTCGGGGTCGCTCAATTGCAGGCTACAGACACTGTATTCGGCCTGATCGGGCGCGCCGATGAGGCGCTCTACGCCGCCAAGGCGGGTGGGCGTGACCGCGTCGAATTGGCCGAGGGGCAATGACAAGCTGAGTTGAAGTCTGTAAACTTCCTCGGTCGCTTGCCCTAGAGCGCACAACCTCTTTAGATAGGCCCCGATAAGGGACTAACGACTGCCTTTGGAGAATGATTATGCCGCGCATTAAAAACAACGGTGTTCCGCCCATCAAAAACGAGCATAAAGTCGAGAATAAAACTGACGGCGTTACTCGTGATAAGGCAACTTACGATACCGGTGTTGAACGCTATTCCTGGGACGTTTACAAAGATGCGCAGGGGGATCGGCGCGGCAAGGTCGCCGTCGGCCACGACGATGGCACCAACGATATCTATGCCAAGCTCGATTTTAACGAAGACACAGGTCATTTGAAGGGCAGCGTTGGCGGCGAGCGTCACGTTACCGAAAACCTGGATATGCGGGGCGAGTACGGTCGCTATCTCGATGGTGATCAATACGGCGAAGCGGGTGCCACGATTAAAAGTAAACGGGGCTCATTGGCCGTTGATGTCGGTGGTAATGAGCGTACCGGGCGCATCTTTGGCAAGCTTAAGGGCCGTTACAAGGTCGGTGATAATACCACGCTGCGCGGCAAGTATTCCAACGACAATAAGAAGTCTGCTTTGTGGAGCCTCGGTGCCCGCCATCGCATTGCGACCCGCAACCATGTCGACGGCGAGTTCGGCGTCAGTCGTAGCCTAGGTCGTTTTGCTAAGGGCGAATGGCTACGCAAATATAAGGGCGGCGCGGTACGCGATCATCTGGAAGTCGAGCATTCGGCGAAAAAGGGCTTGAAGGCTAGCTACGAAGGCCTGCAGAAATTTGACGATGGCGAGATCAAAGAAAAAGTGACCTACGCTGACGGCCGTTTAAAGGCCGAGGCCAAGGGTAAGCTGAAGACCGAAGACGGGCATCTTAAGGGTGCCACCCATTTTGAACGCCGCGATGACGGGCGTTGGAGTGGCGATGTCGGCGGCGAGATTAAAGACGATAACAACCTCTACGGCGGTCGCGTCCGCAAAGATCTTAGCGGCACCAAGAAACTGAAAGGCTTTTACGGTCGCGAATTGAGCGAAACGCTCGACGCCAAAGTGACCGGTAATGTCGACTCTAAAGGCCGCTGGGACCTGACAGGCGAGGCCGATAAAGAGCTCGCCAACGACTTTAGTTTGAAAGAGAAGTTCACAATAGATTCCAAGGGTAAGCGAACCTACACCCACAAAGTGACCAAATCCTTTCCCGACAACAAGGCTCGCATAGGCGCTGAGTTGATGCACGATTCGGATGGCGCTAAAAAGCTTAGTGTCGATGGTGGAATCACCACCGACGGCAACGACCGGCATGAAGTCGATGCCAGTTATGGCGTGGATAAAAAAGGCGTTCGCTCTGCCAAGGTTGGTTACGATTTCGACAACCGCGACGGCTTTAAGGCCGGCGTTGATCTGGGTATGAAGGGCGAAGGTCGAAGCGTCGGGCTCGATATGAAACGCGAGCATGAGAATAAGCGCGGCTCGGATAAGCTCGATCTCGACTGGTCCACCGATAAAGGCTTTCGCGCCAAGGGTGCGGTCAGCCGAAAACTGGGTGAAGATAGTGAAATTTCGGGCAGCGTGAGTCGCAATTTCCGCACGGGAGATGTCGGCGCCGAGGGTGCCTTCGCCACAATGGCTGGCGAGGATGACGACCTAAAACTCCGCGTTGGCCTCAAGGCTTCGACTACGAACAGTGCGCGCGGCGTCGACGTGGGCCTGAGCCGTGAAGCCACAGCGGAGAAACTCGGGTTCGGGGTCAACGCCGGCTTTGAAACCAACGATAAACGGGAACGCTTTGATCTGGGTGGATCGCTCAGCGGTAAGTCCTTTTTCGGTTTAGATGAGACGCTAAAGGCCGGCTTCGGCGGCGGCGTTCAGGCCACCAAACGCAGCGCCGTAAAGAACCTGAGCAAGCTTCGGAAAGAGGCGCTTTCTGATGCTCCCGAGGGTTCGGGCTTTGTTCGTTACGGCATGAAGGCTAACGCCAAGGTCGATGTCGGCATGAAAATACCGATCGGTCTCGCCTACGTCGACACAGGCTATAAGCACGGCAGCTCGTACGAGGTTGAATTTACCAGCCTAGAGACGGACCCTAAGCTCGGTACACGGCCGGATATTGGCGATATGAAAATACCGGGTAACGCCAGCGAACTGTTGTCGATGAAGACCGGTGAAAGTTTTGCGATCAAGGGCGGTACCCAGCACGCCGTACGCGGTGGCGGTGGGCTTGGAACGGCGATCGGCACGAGCGCTATCGGCAGTGTCGATGCTCGCGTTGGCGCTAAGTTAACCTATGCGATCAAAGGCAACACGCGCACCGAAGTGACCCGTGGCGGTGACAACTCTGCGCGCATGGTGGTCAAGGCGACGGACACCAAGACCAAGGGCGGCGGCATGGAAATCTTTGTCGGGCTCAACCCTAATCTTCCCAAAATCGACGGCATAGGCCCCATCGGTGATGTCGCTACCGGACTCGCCAAGGGAATGATCAAAAAGTGGGTGAGCGTTGGAGCATCGATGGGCAAGGAGAAAACGACCGGCGACGAGCGCCTGCTCGATGCGCGGATCGATCTCAGCCACGTCGAAGCAAAAAGCGCTTACGAGACAGCGATGAAAGGTGATTGGTCCGAGATTGAGCGTTTGAGCGAAGCTGGGCACCCTGGTGTGCAGATCGACAAATCGATTATCAGCGACATAAAAGCTGAGACCAAGAACTTCGAGTTGGCCGGCTTCGGCATGAGCTACGACCAGGAATCCGGTGAGGCTCTTAAGAGTAGCGATGTGACTTACAAAGGTCGTGATTTCGAGGTCGAATCCGACCTTGATACGGATAAGGTGACCAAGGACGGCTGGTTCGTCGACAAGGACTTTAAGGTGCAAGATTTCACCCGCACCGTTTCGGCCGAAGATGGCGGTAGTCTGGGCACTCGCAAGGCCGATGAGCATTGGCTCGGTTGGTCGGCGAGCAAATCCGACAGCTTCAGTAGTAAAGAAGAGGTAGCGGGACAGCTTGCGCTAGCGCGCTTTGTTGCTGGTGAGGATCAGTCAGCCGACCTCAGCAAATACGGTAAGAAAATCGGCAAGCTGAAAGAGCATCGTAAGCTCTGGCTCGGACCGCGCAATGAACTGCGTACGACTGAAGTCAAAACCGAGATTATGTTGTCGGACAGTGCTTTAGACCGCCTCTCGGGCAAGTCTTCGGATGAGATATGGGCTGCGATGAGCACGGCGAAACTGGCGCTGTCAGGCGACAAGCCGGCTCCGGATTGGGCCGACCCCAGCAAGCGCATGGGCTTGGTTGCCGGGTTGGGTGACTTTGATCCCTTTACCCGCTTGAGCGGAGACAGCGCCAACCTTTTTGAAAAGCGTTCTTTCGACAAGGCTTCTGATTTCGTTAGCCGCTTGAGCGCCGCCTCCAAGCTTCCCGAAGAGCAGCGCAACGACGCGATCCGAGGCGCCTTGGCGTCGCGGCCTCGCGATCCGGTAGCTATCGCCACGATGGTCGAACTGCTCGGGCGAGACGCGGTGGATATGAAGGTCTCTGTGGATTCGGACGCGGGCAAGAAGGGTTCGGAATACGACTTGAACTTCAGCCTGCGCGGTTCGCAATACAACGTGCAGAAAACAGTGTTTGGCGCCAACCTCTAAGGAGGCATCATGCGGATCTTGGTGACCGGCGCGGCCGGTTTTATTGGCAGTAACCTGGTTCATCTTTTGCGCCGGCAGCGGCCGAACTGGGACCTGCGGGTACTCGACCTCCTCACTTACGCGGGGCACGCAGCTAATTTGGAACCCCATCTAGCCGATGGGTCGGTCGAGTTGCAGGTCGGTGATGTCGCTGACCCTGAAGCTGTCGAGAAAGCGCTCGAGGGCTGTGATCTGGTGGTGCATCTCGCTGCCGAGAGTCATGTCGACCGCTCGATTCTCGGCTCGGCCGCCTTTGTGCGCACTAACGTCGTGGGTACTCACACACTACTTGAGGCGGCGCGCCGACGCGACCTGCCGATGGTGCTGGTTTCCACCGACGAGGTTTATGGCGACTTGGGTCCAAATGATCCGGCCTTTACCGAAACCCACAACATCCAGCCCTCGAGCCCCTACAGCGCTTCAAAGGCTGGGGCAGATCATCTGGCGCAATCTTTTGTGCGCACCTTTGGCATGGATGTCCGCATCACCCGCTGCTCCAATAATTACGGTCCACGCCAGTTTCCTGAAAAGCTCATCCCATTGATGATCGGGCGCATCGCTCGCGGTCAGCCTTGTCCGGTGTACGGCGACGGGCAGCAGATCCGCGATTGGATTCATGTCGAAGATCATAACGAAGCGGTGCTTGCCGTAATTGAGCGCGGTCGCGCCGGCGAGGTCTATAACCTGGGCGGTGAATGTGAGTTGACCAACCTGCAAGTGCTGGAAGGCATCGGCGAGGTGCTAGGTGAAAAGCCGCTTTTGGAATTTGTCAAAGACCGCCCTGGACACGATCGTCGCTACGCTATGAACGGTGCTAAAATTGCAGCCGAATTAGGTTGGAGGCCGCGCCTCAACTGGGCTGATGGCCTGGCTCAGACCGTGGCTTGGTATCGTCAGCAGGAGCCCTGGCTCGAAAGCATCCGCAGCGGCTCTTATCAAGATTATCTTCAGGCCAATTACGGTGCCCGTTAGATGGCTCGGGTGCTGTTGTTGGGTGCTTCTGGACGTCTAGGCTCGGCCCTCGCTTCTTTGCTTGAGCATTGCGAAACGCCATCTTCGGCAGATCTTTGCCTACGCAACACGGATGCTTTGGCGCGGCGTATCGATGAACTCGAACCCGAAGTGCTGATTAACTGCGCCGGGATGACCGATGTCGATGGTTGCGATCGAGACCCTCAAACAGCCGACGAACTCAACGGCTTCGCACCAGGCCGTTTGGCCAGGCGCTGTGCCAGCGCCGGCGTTACCTTGGTTCATATTTCGACCGATTATGTTTTTTCCGGTCATCCCGAACACAACCATCTCGAAGAAGATAAGCTGGATCCGGTGAATCGTTACGGCCAATCCAAAGCGAGAGGCGAGGGCTTGGTGCTCGATTCAGGTGCTAAGTCCTTGGTGGCTCGGGTTCAATGGCTGTTCGGCGGTGCTAAATCCGACTTTACACGCTTTGTTCGGGGGCGCGTTTTGGCAGGTCAGCCGGTTCCGGTCGTGTCAAAGCAGATCGGAACCCCTAGCTTTACCGCGGATTTGGCGTTGCAGTTGCAGGCGCTCATACACCTTGAGCGCGAGGGCATCTTGCATCTTGCGAACGGCGGTGAGGCGAGCCGCATGCAACAAGCGCAGCATGTCGCCGAGCAGCTCGGCGTGAAGGCGCGGTTTAAGCCGGTTACCTGGCAGGACCTGGGCGCATCCGCGCCGCGCCCCGAGAGAAGTGTTCTGGACACAACCCGCCTGCGGGCTTTACTGGCTTTCCCACAGCAAAAGGAGCCTGACGACCCGACAGGCTTACGAGCCTGGGACGGAGCGCAGGCTGACTATTTGAAGTCTTTGAACGAGGAGAATCATCGTGGCTGAACTTACCCGAGTTGAGAAACCGTGGGGCTGGGAATTATGGTGGGCGCATACCGACAAATACGTCGCAAAAACCTTGTTTATCAGAGCAGGTGAGCAGTTGTCGTTGCAGTATCATGAGCGCAAAGATGAGACGATTTACGTTCAGCAAGGTGAGATGATTTTCATCGTCGATACACGCGATGGGCAAGGCCTGCGCAAGATCACCATGAAGCCGGGCGATGCCTTTCATGTCGTGCCAGGGACCATCCACCGCATGCGCGCAGTGACCGATGTTATGGTGCTCGAGGCGAGCACGCCAGAGGTCCAAGATGTGGTGCGCTTAGAAGACAGTTATGGGCGCGTTTCGTGATTTTCGGCTTACTGCTGCTGCTGGCGCCGCCTAGCGCCAGTCAAATCGCTTTTGAAAAAGCCTCGATGGGCAGTCGCATGCCCGGTGAAACCGTATCTTTTGAACAGGTCCGCCGATCGGGTGGCGCTCTTCTCAATATCCAAGGCTTGGCTCATAAAGTGCGCGTCGTCGTCTTTCTGGAGCCCTTGGATTTAGAGCTCGGCTTGCAGCGTCTTGCTTGGTGGAAACTCAATCATAAAGGGCTCAGTGATGTCGCTGACCTGTTGCTTGTATCGAGCGCTTCAGTGCTACCCAAGCTGCCCTTACCCGGCCTCATTCTACTCGATGACCCCGAAAGTATTTTAGCCGCTAGGTTTGGCGCCATTCGACCTTACAACAAGCGCATTGGTGCCTTGCCCTTGGCATTTGTTTTGGACGACTCGAACATCGTGCGCGCCACCATCAACCCGGCTCCGGCTGGAACACAATTCAAATCGCTTTCGGAGGCTGTGGGCATTTTGCGTAGCCAACTGCAAACCTTGCGCCCGAGCTACTAAAGCGGAGCCCCGACAATGAGCACCTTAAAAAACACCCTACGAGCGTTGGTCGACTCGGCGATGGCCTCGGCCCTTGCCTCGGGCGAGCTATCCAGTGAGCAGGCCCCTGAGCAGATGACAGTGGAACGTCCAAAAGACGAAACACATGGGCATCTGGCGACCAACGCCGCCATGCTCATGGCTCGGAGCGAACGTAAAGCGCCGCGCCAGATCGCCGCGATCATCGAGAAAAATCTGCCGGTCAGCCCTCTGTTGGAGCGCGTCGAGATCGCTGGCCCGGGCTTCTTGAATTTCTTCTTCAAGCCCGCGGCCTGGCATCAGGTGTTGCCCGAG
>JAPKCE010000096.1 GCA_028823075.1 Myxococcota bacterium | reverse complement strand
GTTTCTTACGCCACAACAAAGCACCAAAGGTGACGTTGTAGGCATTTTGCACCGAGCCGAAATTCAACTCCTGCTTATAATAATCTTCGGCCATGAAGATAAAGCGACCGTGTCGTGCGCTGATGCCAACATTGACTGCCGGGTAGCGTTCCTGGGCGCGCTGGTCGTATTTGGCGCCGATGCGCACCGCAACCGCGGTAGCCGTCGGGACCATTAAGAATGGCGAATCCCAGCGGCTGGTAAAGCCGATGATATTGGCAGCAAGTTGTCCGCCGACCGAATAGGTGTAGTTGGTGTTTTCATAGGTGAAATAACGCCCGCCGATGTTGCCGGAAAAGCGGCCCGAGCCACCCGCACCAAACAGGCGGTACTTAAGCCGCCCACCCGGAAGAACCGGTCCACCGATTTCGGCAGCAGCGCCATTACCTTGCTCAAAAGCCGAGTACAGATAGTAGGCCGGATCGCCGAGCAACTGCTTGGCGGTGGAGACGATCAAAGCGTTCGACAAGCCGCCGCCGCCCGAGTTTAAGTTCAAATAATGACCGCCGCCCAAGGGTACCTGGAAGAGAGCAAAGGTGAGCCGAGGCGTTTTTTCAGCGCGCATGCTGACCAGATAAAAGCTGTTTTGAATGAGCGGGATGGGACCAAAGCTGCGCATCTGCAGTTTGGTGAAGCGGGTGTCATGGGTATCGGCCTGCGTATCGTAGCTTTGCGCCAAGTTGCCGACGATGGAGAAACGCATACCCGGCGCGCCCTGGCAGATGGTCACGGTGGGGTCGACACGGCAGCCGTAATCGGCGCAATCGACCAGGCCGTCACCGTCGTTGTCGATGCCATCGGAGCATAAAAGGTCGTTGCGTTCGCCGTCGTTGTCGGCCGCTTTTAAGTCGGCCTCGCTGGGGCTGCTTTTCGTTGCCGAGCCCGCGGCTGAAATAGTGCCCACCACGGAGGCGCGGGGCGCGGTCGGAACAACCGCTGGCTTGCCGGCGGTTCGGTCAAAGCTGCCCATGCAAGCGACAATCCCAGCACCGTAGCAGGCGACATCGTCACAGTCCATCTGGCCGTTGCCGTCGTTGTCGACCCAATCGGAGCACAGCGCATCGGAATTCTCCGAGGCTCCGGTGGGCTGGCAGGCTGCATCGGCGCTGCAATCTTTATCGGCGCAGTCCATCATGGAATCGGCGTCGTTATCCTGACCGTCATTGCAAACGGTTTCGGTAGCCAACACGGGGCTGCTGAGCAGCGCCAACAAAAGAAAGATTTTCATTATTTATCCTCACAGACCCGAGGGCCATCACAGATCGTCACTAGGGGGTTCCAGCTGCAATCCCAGTCGTCGCAGTCGGTAAAGCCGTCTTCATCGTTGTCGCGGCCGTCGGCGCAGGCTGCGTTGGCCTGGGCTAATTCTTCGTCGGAAGGGCTCATGTTGTTGCGCGGGCGATGCACTGATTCTTGGCAGGCCTGGCGCACGGCGGCGTCGATGGCGTTGCGGCAGGACCAGTCGGCGCAATCGGTGTAGCCATTATTGTCGTTATCAACACCGTCGGAGCATTGCGCAAAAGTGGCTTCGGGTTCGCCGCCGCAAAGCGCCGAAACGTCGGGGTTGTCCGATTGTGCACAGTCGAAATCTTCGCAGTCGATATGGCCATCGCCATCGTTGTCGTCACCGTCCGAACAGGCGGCTAGGCTGTCCTCGGCGTTGCCGGCGCAATGGTCCAAAACCGCCTGGTCGTCGTTGCGTGAACAGGAAAAGTCGTTGCAATCGACAAAGCCGTTTGCGTCGTTGTCCACACCATCCGAGCAGCGCTCAAGCGTGTTCTCGGCGCGCTCGGCACAGGCATCTAAGATGGCCTGGTCTTGACTGCGCGAGCAGGAAAAATCGGCACAGTCGGTGAAGCCGTTGTCGTCGTTATCAAAGCCGTCGGTGCAGCGAGCCAGGGTGTTTTCATCGCCCAGGTCCGGGCTACACGCGGCGACCACAGCGGGGTCGTCGCTTTGAGCACAACTTAAGTCGCGGCAGTCGGTATAACCGTTGCCGTCGTTGTCGCAGCCGTCGGTGCAGGTCGCGACGCTCGTTTCGGCGCCTTCTGGCAACCCGTCACAGGAATCCGAACAGCCAGGCTCGCGGGCGCAGCCGCTGTCGTCGCAATCGGTTTCGCCGTCGCCGTCGTTGTCTTCGCCGTCGCTGCACGAGCCTGCGTCGCCTTCAAAGCAGACCGTAACGAAGAAGCCTAAGCGGCAGGTGTGGTCCTGGCAGTCGGTGTAACCATTTTGATCGTTGTCGATGCCATCCGAGCAGGCCTCATCATTGAACTCTAGAACGCAGCAGTTCTCCATCTGGTCGCGGCAGGCCGGGTCGCCGCAGTCGAATTGGCCGTTGTCGTCGTTGTCGATCTGGTCGTGGCAGAGCATGCCCGTTTCGGGGCGCCCGTCGGGCACCACGGGAATTTGCTGGCCGCAATGGGTGGAGCGCATGAGGCAGTCCGGGTCTTCACAGTCGATCAACAGGTCTTGATCGTTGTCGATGCCATCGGAGCACGCGGCGTCGTCGATTTCGTAACCTAAGACGGGTCCGTCTGGCAGGGTGTACTCGCAGCCGAGCAAAGTGAGCAGCAGCAGTTTTTTCATCGAGCCAACTTCAGGCAAATCGCCTTGCCGCCGCCAAAGCGCCGACGAAAGTCCGTGTAGATCATACAGCCGGCTTGCTCGCGGCTCGCCGCAACCAACAAACCGCTGTCCACCAAACCAGCCAGCGCCTGGCTCATGATATCGCGCTCTTCTTTGGGAATATGCGCCGAGATGGTTTTGATCATGAGGTAGACCTCCAACACTTCAACCTGCTTGCGCGCCGGCAAGGTTTTCCAGGTGCTTAGTTCGGGTACGGTATCAAGGCGCTGTTTGGCTTCATGCAACACCGCCGAACTGATGCTCACTTCATCCACACAGACCTGGGTGCATTCGTCATAGGTTTCGCCGTGGATCCAGCGTTCGGAATGGCCGTCATGAGTCGAAACGAGTCGGTTGTAGGTCCAGGTGCTGTTGGGGCGCTCGTCGAGTGAATGCAGCGAGGTGAGAATGTATTTCGGCACGCCGCCGGCCCACATACCTCGGCGGTGCTTAATGGCGTCGCGCTGCGCCTCTAAATAAAGTTCGGGCGAAGGATTAGCGGTGACGGTCATGGCATGGGCAAAGCCGCCGCGAATCTGGCTCACGGACAACTCGGGGCATTTGAACAGCCCGCGTCCGTAACCATCGACCTTTTTATCCCAGGAGCAGCGCCAAACGCCTTTACGGCCATTTTGAGTGCCTGCCTTAGCGTTCACATAAAGTTCGCGGGTGGTCCAGCTACCCCAACTGTGCACCGGCCCGAAGCTTTCAAGGGTGTTAAAACCGGCGAGACGCGCCTTGGTGCCCGACAAGGGCCCGCTGAGCACGCGAAAGGTGTCACCATCGTTAAAGTAAACCGGCGCCATAAGACCATTGACGATCACCTTGGTGCGCGGCTCCGCTGCGTTCGCTTGGAACGCCAGCAAGGAACAGATTAATGCTGGGATGATACAACGCACGCTCAACCCTCCAGGCTATAAATCAGGCGGCGCTGTGTAGGGGCTGGCCTAGGCGGGTGCAAGGAATTGATGCTGCACGTTTGACGGAGATTCTGACGTGTCGCTGCTTTACAGCTAAGGTGCGGCCAGGCACCCCATCAACATAAGGGGAAACCGTTTGCGTCTATTGAGCTTGAGCCTGTTTTTTGTGGCTTGTGGCCCTATGCCCCAACCCAACTCGACACCTGACGCGGGCCTTGTGACCTTCGCCGATCCGGTGACGGTGAACCGCGTCATCGACGGCGACACTTTTGAAGTGCAGCGCGCAGGCCAGTCTTTTCGTGTTCGCATGAAGGGCGTTGATACGCCGGAATTAAACTCAATGGAGCCTTCTTTGCCCGCCGAGCCCTTCGCCGATGAGGCACGCAGTTTTTCGCTTGCTCAGGTTGGTTTGCAAGTCGGTTTGCAATGGGATTCGAATTGCAGTGAGCCTTTTGGGTTTTGCAGCGAAGGCCGCGACGATCAGGCATGTTTTGATCGTTATTGCCGCAAGATCGCCTACGTTCAGCTCAGCGATGGGCGAGATTTGGGCCAAGAGTTACTGCGCGCCGGTCTCGCCAGGGTGTACCGCTTTGATAATGAAATGTTCGACCGCCTCGGTGACTATTTAAACGCCGAAGATGAAGGGCGTCAAAACCGGCGCGGTCAGTGGGAGTAAGATGAGTGATTACCAGCCGATTCTACGTCTTGGGGCCGATGATACCCCCTACCGAAAGCTCGAGGGCAACTTTGTTTCTGAAGTGAGCTTTGAGGGCGAGACGTTGCTTAAAGTCGATCCGCAGGCGCTGACGATGTTAGCGAGCGAGGCGCTGCGCGACGTGTCCCACCTGCTGCGTCCTGCGCATCTCGCTAGCCTAGCCGATATTTTACAAGACCCCGAAGCCAGTGACAACGATCGCTTTGTGGCTCGCGAATTACTCAAAAACGCAACCATTGCAGCGCGCGGCGTTCTGCCGAGCTGCCAAGACACCGGAACCGCGATCGTCATGGGTAAAAAGGGCGACAAAGTATGGACCGGCGGCGGCGATGAAGCGGCTTTGAGCGCCGGAATTGCGCGCAGTTACGCCGACAACAACCTACGCTATTCTCAACTCGCTCCCCTGAGCATGTTTAAAGAGAAAAACACGGGGGATAACCTGCCCGCGCAGATCGACCTGCTGGCTACCGAAGGCGCCGAGTATAGCTTTTTGTTTCTAGCCAAAGGTGGCGGTTCAGCGAACAAGACCTACCTTTATCAACAGACTAAAAGCCTGCTTAACGACAAAGCCTTGAGCGATTTTATCGAAGCCAAGCTCAAGACCTTAGGCACCGCTGCTTGCCCACCTTACTACTTGTCTTTGGTGATCGGCGGCACCAGCGCCGAGCAGAATCTAAAAGTAGTCAAGCTGGCCTCGACTCGTTATCTCGATTCGCTGCCCACCAGCGGCGATGAGAGCGGACGAGCTTTTCGTGACCTTGAATGGGAAAGCCGGGTTTTAGAACTGGCTCAAAAAAGCGGCATCGGCGCTCAGTTTGGCGGTAAGTATTTTGCTCATCTCGCCCGCGTGATCCGCCTGCCGCGCCATGGTGCCTCCTGCCCGGTTGGTCTGGGCGTTAGCTGTTCAGCCGATCGTCAGATCAAAGCGAAGATCAACCGCCACGGTGTCTTTTTAGAAGAACTTGAACGCCACCCTGAACGCCTTTGGGCCGAAGGGGAGGTGGCGCAGAAGATGGTCGCTATCGACCTCGACCAAGGTCTCGATGCCCTGCGCGCCCAGCTAACAAAGCTGTCGGTAGGCACCGGGGTTCTGCTCAGTGGCAGCATCACCGTCGCACGTGATATTGCCCATGCGCGAGTCGCTGAACGCTTGGCTGCCGGCGAGTCGATGCCCGACTATTTTAGCGATTCGGTGATTTATTATGCGGGTCCCGCGAAAACCCCTGAAGGCCTGCCTTCGGGGAGCTTTGGCCCCACAACGGCGCAGCGCATGGACCCTTATGTGCCGTTATTTCAAGCACAAGGTGGTTCCCTGGTGACGCTGGCCAAGGGCAACCGAAGCGCAGAGGTGACCAAGGCATGCAAGGAAAACGGCGGGTTTTATCTCGGCTCCATCGGCGGTCCCGCGGCTCGTCTCGGGCAGGATTGCATCACCAAAATTGAGATCATCGACATGCCAGAACTCGGCATGGAGGCGGTGCACCGGATTAGCGTAAAAGACTTTCCTGCTTTCATCATCGTCGATGATAAAGGGAATGATTTTTTCGCCCGGTTACTGGCATAGAACCGCTTGAACCCGAGAACTCTAAGCGCCGGCCGAGCATCTTCAGACCTTGACAGGTTTAGAGACTGTCGACGGGTGGCAAGCGGCGAAACAAAGGAGGTTTGACATGAAAAACTTACTAGCGGTCGCCATGGGCTTTACGCTCTTCGCTTGCGGTCCATCCGGCGCCGCGGCGCTTTGCGGCAACGCTGAAGTCGATTCGGGTGAAAGCTGTGACGATGGCAACCTCGTTGACACCGACGCTTGTACTAACGCCTGCTTAGCAGCGCGCTGCGGCGATGGTTTCTTGCAGCCCGGCGAGGCCTGCGACGATGCCAACGACAGCGACTTGGACGCCTGTAAAAACAACTGCGTCCTGGCGAGTTGCGGCGATGGTCTGCTGCAGCTTGGCGAGGCTTGCGACGATGGCAACAGCGACGATTCAGATGCTTGTCTTAACAGTTGCTTGAACGCTAGCTGCGGCGACGCAATCACCCACGAGGGGAGCGAAAGCTGCGATGACGGCAACGGCGAAAATACCGATGCTTGCCTTGAGGATTGTAGCGCTGCTCGCTGCGGCGACGGGTATCTTCATGAGGGCGTTGAAAGCTGCGATGACGCCAATTCGGACGAGTTCGATGACTGTACCAACGTCTGCGCGCTAGCCCTTTGCGGCGATGGTCTCGTGCACAGAGGTGTCGAGGCCTGCGATGACAGCAACGCTGACGACAGTGATGCTTGCCTAAACGATTGCAGCATCGCTCTTTGCGGCGACTCCCACCTGAAAACTGGAGTCGAAGCTTGCGATGATGGCAACCTTTTGGCGGGCGATGGTTGCACTTCGGACTGTCGCTTGGAAGGCAGTTTGGGTCACGTCGAAATGGCTTTAAACCATGCCTGTGAACTCAGCGAAGCGGGCACGCTCGCCTGTTGGGGACGCGGGCTCGAAGGGCAGTTGGGCATAGGCCCGACGCGCGGTTCAACCGTGCCTCAGGTTATTGAATCTTTGGGCGAGGTCAGTGATTTTTGTCTCGGTGAGGCCCATACTTGCGCCTTGCGGAGCAACGGTGATGTGTATTGTTTTGGCGCCAATAATTTGGGTCAACTCGGCATGGGGCGCAACGATGTGCAGACCCAGCCTCAGCAGAGCCTGCT
>JAPKCE010000095.1 GCA_028823075.1 Myxococcota bacterium | reverse complement strand
TTGGAAGAACCCAAACTGCTAAAGGGCTCGGGTTTACGCATGCTCGACCAAGAGGCCCTGCGCGCGGTTGTGGCTGCGGCACCCTTCAGAAACCCGCCAAGGGCGCTGCTTCGCAACGGCGTTGTTGACCTGGGCAGGTTCAGCTTCTACCTCGAAATTGATCGCAACCGAGCCACCCTTCAACGCCATTAGTCAGAGCTATGTCCAAACCCGTCATCTTCGGCCCTTATCTTCTGCTCGACCGCATCGCCTATGGCGGTATGGCGGAAGTTTTTCGCGCCAAAGAGTTTGCCAGTGAAGAGGGCGATCGCATCATCGCTATCAAACGCGTTTTGCCCTCGGTTTCGGACAATGAACAGTTCATCGCTATGTTTCGTGACGAAGCTCTCATCACCCGCAGTTTGCAGCACGAAAACATCGCCCAAGTGTATGATTTTGATAAGCTGGACGGCAGTTATTACTTAACCATGGAGTACATCTCCGGGGTCGACCTGAAGAGCTACTTCTGCGCCTGTGAGAAAGAGGGCAGACCGATGTCGCCCGAACTGGCGGCGCATATTGTTTGCGAGGTCGCCGAAGGACTCGGCTACGCCCACCGCGCCAGTGACGACAGTGGCAGTAGCCTCGGGCTGATCCACCGCGACGTCAGCCCGCAAAACATCCTGCTAAGTTGGAATGGAAAAGTAAAACTGATCGACTTTGGTATCGCCAAAGCGAGGCAGAAAAGCCAGCGCACCGACGCCGGCGTACTCAAGGGTAAATTCGGCTATATGAGCCCCGAACAGGTGCGTGGATTACCGCTGTCGAATCGCTCGGACCTATTCAGCCTAGGCGCTGTTTTATGGGAACTGCTCACCGGGCACAGGGCCTTTGATCGCGAAAGTGATTACGCTACCATGGACGCCGTGCGCGCCGTTGATCTTCCGGATTTCGAACAGGTAGCGCCGGCAGTCCCTGAAAGCTTGCGCATGATCTGTTTGAAGGCTTTGCAAAAGGACGAAGAAGAACGCTACAGCCGCGCCGAATCCCTTGCCCGAGACCTACGCCGCTGGATAAACAAACAGAGTCAACAGGTCGGCGCAGAAGAGCTCGCACGGGCTTTAGAACAAACCTTTAGCCAAGAGCAGCACACGGAACAGGTCTTACTCGCGAGCTATAAGGGCCATAACGCCGACCAGATTGCCGAATCGATTCGAGCTGCCGGGGCATCGACCGAGCACGCTGTTCAGGTCACGGTATCGACCCCCATGCTTCAGCCGGTGATCGGACAGGCGCGAGCTCCAGTTCGAATATCACCTGCGAAGCCTTCAGTAACTCCCTTAGCGAAGCCCATAGCAACCCCCTCGGCAGCGCTCCCGGCGCCGCTCCCCCTCGAGCCCCAAAGGCGGCGACTAAAAACAGAGCGCCCATCAAAAGTGCCCTTCCTGCTAATGATTCTCGCCGTGGTCTTGACCGTCAGCGGCGGTTGGCAGGCATACGATTACTGGCTGCACCGGCCGGGTAGTTTATCGGTTTCGGTATTACCCCCGAGCGTCAAAGTTTTTGTTAATTTCGAACTCCTCGGCACCACCCAACAGGCGCCAGATGGTCGCGGTTCGTTGTTTATCGAACGCATCCCTCATGGCTGGGTTGATGTGCGCCTCGAGGCGGATGGTTATAAAAGCTTGATTGAGCAGGTCCATATTTCGCCCTACCAAACATTTTCTTGGCAAACGAACCTACCAAAAGTGGCACTTCCCGACGGACGCATTGAATTGAGCATTTTTCCGATCGAGGCGCGCCTTAGCCTCGACGAGGACCTGTTGCCGCTCGACCAAGGCCAGGCGACCGTCGTACTTGGTGATGGAATCAAAAAGAATCTTTTTGTCAGCGCCAACAGCTTTACGCCCTACAGCGTTAACTTAGGACCATTAAAACCGGGGTCCCAGCAGAAAATGGCGATTAAACTCAAATTAGAACGCTGGGATCTTCGGGTGCAACCCGAACCGGAAAACGCTCGTGTTAGCATCAGCTCACCGGGTCTTAAGACCGTGCGCGGCAAGGGCGCCCAGAGTCTGCGAGGGCTCTCACCCAACGCCATCGTCTCAGTAAGCGTTTCGCGGCGCCGTTGCAGACGCAGTAAGCAAAAAGTTAAAAGTTCGGGTTTGGCAAGTCAGCCCATGACAGTGCGACTAAAATGCCGATAAAATCCTGCAGTCTACTCGTCATTGTCAGTTGTTTTGCGGGCTGCACGGATGCCCAAATCTTGCCCGCTCCTAGCAACGCATGGTTTCGCGCTGGGCCCGAAGCTCAGATCATTCTCAAGCGTCGCTTGCATATGAACCTTGAAGCCAAAGGCGCCGCATTACACAGCGACTTTCTTGAACATCGACTGTTGCGCCAAGGAACCAGCTTAACCCTGCGCATTCCCGCTGGCCCTGAGACCGAAATACTCGCTATCGCCGCTCATTGGATAAGCCTCGACGGGCGCTCCCGAAGCTTCGGTAGGGCTGACTTTATCGCCGTCGACCGCCTCGACAAGCCTCTGGCAGCAGGGCGACAACCCGCCTATTTTGCTGCCAAAATAAGCGTCCCTGATTCCAGCCTTCTGCGGCTGCGCTGGCAGACCCGCCAGCGGCGCCGGGTGTTGCTACCACGCCTCGACCTAAGCGATGGTTTTCCCATCGATAGCGCCGAGATACGCGTTCAGGGTCAGGGCTTTAAAGAGCTAGAACTACGTAGCCGAAAGTTGCCTGAGGGTCGCTTGCAAAGTGGCGATTCACTGCTCGGACTGTGGCGTGACCTTCAACCGGCGAGCGCCCACCCTTACGCGCCCGGAGAGCTTGGACAACGCCTCGCCTGGTTGCGCTGGAAGAAACCCAAACACCCTGGGCTTATCGCTCGGTTGGTCGCCGACCCCAAAGCCAATTACCAACTGCGGACCTTACCTACAGCGGGGGCAAGCGAGCATTCGACAGCCTGTCTTCTCCGGCCTTGGGGTGCCGAGGTCTTACGGCCCCAAAGCGCTATCTTATCCACCGTGACACAGCTCGCCGAAGGCGGCTATAAGCTCAACCTACCCGATGCTTTTCGTCGACCCTTTCGAGACTGCACCCTCATTCAACCCGGTGCTTTGGCTCGGGTTGTCGTTCCCCAGCCGGGCGGTTCGCGCGTGCTTCGCGTGCGCAGTCGAATCTCGGCCGAGGGCCATCTTTTGGGCCAAGGCCAATTGATTTACAGCGGCGCCGCGGCGCAATCGCTGCGCCGAGCCGAATTCGATATGAACCATGAATTGCGCGCCTTGTTGGCACCCGTCGCCTCCGGGTTAGTGCTTGGCAAAGCTCAGCGAGGCGGAAGCGGCCCCATCTATCTGCCCTTTAAGTTGAGTATTAAAGTTGAACAGCTTGACCCCTCGCGTTGGTTGACCAGCCCCTTTTCTCGGTTGAGCTACCTGCAACCGGGATTGACACTAGGCCCCACCATCAACGAACGACGGATAGAATGGGTTTTCGACTGGCCCGCCGGCGCGAATGTACCCCCTCCAACGCGCATGGCGAGCGTCGGCCGCGGCCCCGTCAGCGCTTCCGTCACTTGGAGTCTCGGACCCCAACGAACCTTGCGCTTTGTACGTTCGGCGACGTGGCGACGAGAGGTTTTTATGGTCGATACAACAGCCCTAAAAGCGGCTCTGAAACAACTGGTCATCCCGGCAATCGCCTTGCCCAAACCTTAGAATTGCGGCAGCGACTCGAACATGGATATTCTCGACGGAAAAGCCCTCGCCCTTGAACGTCGCGCTGCTTTGGCGGTGTGGGTCCAAGAACGTCTGTCAGTTGCCGGAAGACCGCCTGGGCTAAGCGTCTTAGTGGCCGGTGATGACGCGGCGAGCGCAACCTATGTGCGCAGTAAAGAGCGCGCCGCCGCAAAAGCAGGCATCCAAGGTGAGGTTCAAAACCTTCCGGCGGGCATCTCTCAGAACGAGTTGTTGGCGCGCATCCACGCGCTTAACGCCGATGAAGCCATCGACGGTATTTTGGTGCAACTTCCGCTGCCCAAAGAACTCGATGAAAACGAAGTCCTCGACGCCATCGATCCCGAGAAAGACGTCGACGGGTTTCATCCGAGCAACAGCGGCGCCTTATGGCAGCAGCGCGGCCGGGTGGCACCCTGCACTCCGCTGGGTATCATGCACCTCCTTGCTGCTCATAACATCGAAGTTTGTGGCAAACATGCGGTGGTCGTCGGCCGCTCCAACATCGTCGGTCGTCCGATGGCCGAATTGCTGTTGCAAAAAAATGCCACCGTCACCATCGCTCACAGCCGCACCACTGACCTTCCAAACCTTCTTTCGAGCGCTGATCTCGTGGTCTCGGCTGTTGGCCGCGCAGGCTTTATCCAACCCGAATGGCTCAAACCCGGTGTTGTCTGTATCGATGTCGGGATCAACCGAGTTGATGGCCGCTTGGTGGGTGATTTTCAGTGGCAAGGCCTTGAAAATGTTGCGAGCGCGGCTACGCCTGTTCCCGGCGGTGTTGGCCCCATGACGATCGCAACCCTGATGCACAACACCATCGCAAGTTGGGCTCGCCACTGCGGTTTAGACAGTTCGCCTACCTAGGCGCACCATGTAATGCCCTTAACTTGGCGCTTAGTTTTAGCCCTTTGCACTGTGCCGCTAGCGCTTAGGTTACTCGGTACCTACGCCATCCTCAGCGGCCCATGGAGCCTCATAGCCGGGGTCCTCGGGCCTCTCCTCGGGTGCCTCGGGCTTTTCGCCGCGGTGCTAGCGCTTATACGCGGCGGGCCACGCATCGGCTTGGGGTTTCTCGCCTGTCTGAACTTAGGCCTAGCGGTCGAAGACCTGCGGCTGAGCACGAAGGTTTCGCAGCAAGGGTTGAGCGTTATCACCTGGAATACAGCTCTGGGTTATTCGGCAAAACAGCGTTGCGTTCAAAAGGTCCTAGGCCGTGAAAAGGCTCAAATCGTAGCGCTCCAGGAACTTCGCCAAGATGACCTGGAGAACATTGCAGTCGCGCTCGATATGCGCTGCACTTGGGCCGGTTACTTCCCCACTCCGGGGAGCAATGGGCTTGGGCTCTGTGTGCCCAAGGACTGGGGTATTCACCTGGCGCAGCAACGCAGCTACTCGAAAAAAACGCAGTACGCCTATCTGTTTGCGGAAATCAGGCCACCTCAAGGCAAAGCTTTTAATGTGATGAACGTTCATCTTCAGAGCCCGGCGCTCAGTCGACAGCAGAGTAAACGACGCGGCGCTTCGGGTGTTTTTGCTCATACAACCGCACGCCAAATCTGGCAGCTTTTCGAAATGATGCGTGTCGCCTCGGGACTCGACGATCCGCTGCTTTTACTGGGCGACTTTAACTCCACACCCAACACCTGGGCTCACGGGCAACTGCGAAGGCGCTTTAGCGACGGGCATCGCGCCGCCGGACAAGGGCTCGGCTCCACGCGCCGCCTCGCCGGCTGGCTCCCCGTGCGCATCGACTACCTCTACGCTTCGAAGCACCTACGGTGGCTAGACGGTACGCGCAGCCTTGATGACGGAGGTTGCTCGGATCATCGGCCAGTGATTGGGCGCTTTACCTCCAAGGACTAGGATTAATCCTTGAGCAACTCGAGCAGTTCGGGCGCCAACCCTTCTGGTGGCGCCATGAGGAGCGTCAAGCGGCGATATAATTCTGCACTTTGGGCGTCGAGGACTTTGAGGTGTGCAGCGACGCTCTGCGCGTCACCGCGGCGCGCAGGGCCCGTCAGCCCATCACCGTTAAGCAGAGCAGAAATAGCGCTCTGACTGAGCCCCGCCACGGCGCGTTTGGCGGCGCTCTTGGGCAAGCCGGCTTGCGCGAAAAGCGTCTCAGCCTGGGCCGCAACGGCAGCACAAAAACCGGCTGCAAAACAACAGGCCGCGTGAACCTTTGCGGCTTGATCCTCGTCGACAACGACCGGCTCACCGCCCCATTCAAAGCTGCGCGCGGCCAACCAGTCGACGATTGAGGACTCGCCGCGCAGGCCGACGACAGCGCCGTCCAGACCCACTGTGGGCGTAGCGAAGGCGCGCATCGGATGCCATACCGCCGAGACCCCATCGCCGAGCGCTGAGAGGGGTGTAGCGCCGCTGCAATGAACCAAAGCCCAAGAGCCGAGAGCGCGTAGCCGCGTGGCCTGTGCGGCGATATAGCGATCGCTAACGGCGATAAAGACGAGCGCCACGTCGGCTGCCGGAACAGCGTCCCGGCCCAGCGGCCGGATGCCTAGGCGTTCAGCTAAAAAGCGTCCTACTGGGCCGCGTCCTACAACGGCGCAGCGCATGACACCCGCAAAGTCTGATCGACCACCGATAACGCTCCCGACATTCCCGCTTTGATCTCACCCTTGAGCACCGCTTCGGCGAGCAAACCTTCGACTTCGCGTTGCACCAGGCGGCGCAACGGGCGAGCGCCGTCCGCGGGCGTAAAACCTTGATCAACCAACCAAGCGATAACCTCAGCATCAAATTCGATGACGATACCACGCTCGTCGCTCAATCGCTCAAGTGAGGCTTTGAGCAGGCGCTTGGCGATCTGGGCTGCGTCGGCGGCGCTCAACATCGGGAAGGCCAGCACCTCATCGATGCGACCAAAGAGTTCGGGAGGCAGAGCGCTTCGCGCCCCTTCGATCAAGGCCTTACCCTGCTGCGCATCGGGTGCTTCGGAGCCGGCGCCGAAACCTATCCGACGTTCGCTGGCGCGGGTCGCACCCAAATTCGAGGTCATGATCACTAAGGTGTGGCGAAAGCTCACACGCATCCCACGGCCATCGCTGACGGAGCCTTCGTCGAGCAAGGAGAGCAACACCTGCTGCACATCGTGATGAGCCTTTTCGATCTCGTCGAAAAGCAGCACACGGTAAGGCTTACGGCGCACACTTTCGGTGAGTTGGCCGCCTTCTTCATGCCCGACATAGCCCGGAGGTGCGCCGATGAGACGCGCCACAGAATGGCTCTCGGTAAACTCGCCCATATCAAAGCGCAGCATCTCATCGGCGGAGCCAAA
>JAPKCE010000094.1 GCA_028823075.1 Myxococcota bacterium | reverse complement strand
GCAATAGCGTGTGCCGACGCAGCGGTTATAGACTTGTTGGTTAACACCTTCTTCATCGTGCATCGATGCGGTGAAGGGGCAGACCGTTTCACAGCCAGCATTTTCACAATGCTGACAGAGCATCGGTTGGAAGTGCACCTTGGGGTTGTCCAGTGCACCCTCGGGGGTGGGAGCGAGATGATCCCAATCTTGGTGCTTCGCCTCCGCGTTGACGTTGTCGGCCTGGCGATCGAAGGCGTAATAGCGATCAATGCGCAACCAGGCCATTTCGCGGTTGGCGAGCACGCCCTTTTTACCGACAACGGCAATGTTGTTCTCACTTTGACAAGCGATGACGCAGGCGTTGCAACCGGTACAGGTGTTGGTGTCGATGGTCATCGCCCAACGGTAGCCATTGTATTCGTGACTTTTCCAGTTGCTCGGTCCGGGATGTCCGCCCGAGAACGCTTTATGCTCACCGTGGGGCTCGTAGGTAGCGCCCCCGTATTCGTGGTTGTAATGTTCAACGGCATGCGCACCGTGCGCACCGTGCGCATCTGCACCGTGCCCAGGAGCGGCAGCAGCAGCGTGCGAGGCGCTGTTCTTTTTGCTCCATTCGTCGAGGCTCGCCTCGGGGCAAAGGGGGCGCAAGGTGTTGTTGATCAGGTTGTTGCGAAGGTCTTTTCCGCGACCGTCACGGCTGTCGTCATCACCGATGCGCGCGACCTCGGACCAGCCTTCGGCGACCACCACTTCGCCAGCCTGAACTCGGCTGCCATTGTTGGTGAGCAGGGCGTAGGCGTTGACGCCAATGTCGTTACCGACAGCGCCGACCGCCGAGCGCCCTAAGCCGACGGGAATCACGACCGTTTTATCGGCCAGTCCCGGCTGTGCGATCATTGGCAGAAGCAGTCGGTTGGAGCCTACAGTGACTTGCACGCTGTCACCGTCTTTAAGGTTCATCTCGCGTGCTGAGCGCGGGCTGATCTGTGCGATGCTGTCCCAAACTACGTGGGTGATCGGGTCGGGCAGCTCTTGTAGCCAGCCGTTGTTCGGTTGCACGCCTTCACCGTCACCAAAGGCGACGCTGGAAGTCAGCAGTACATCCCAAGCATTACTCACTTCGCCGCCTCGGCTTGGCAAGGTCTTAAGCGTCGCCATGTTGAGGTTCGCCGCGGCTGTGCTGGTCTCTATATCCGTGAAGTAGCCAACGCGCAGCGCTTCGTTAAAGAGGCGAGCCTTACCGGACTCTGTGCTCTGCCTAAAGAAGCGACTGTTCCATGAATCACGCAGGTAATAATAGGCGGCCGAAGGAGTTTCTCCCTCTTTCGCTGCCTTTTCAGCCTCGCTGCTTGCGGTGTGCAGACGTCCGCCCATGGTCCAGGTTACGCGTCCGTTTGAATCCTTGAGGTTCGACCAAGCAATCAAGTGGTCGAGTAAGCCGCGACTATCGTTCATCGGGCGAATCGACGGCTGTTGCAGAGCATGCATGCCGACTTCGGTAGCGCTGTCGCCCCAGCATTCTAGGTCGTGGGCGAGCGGCGCAAACCAGTTCGCTTTAGTCCCCGTCTCGTCAAGACGATCGCCAATGTAGATGATGTTCTTGACGTTCTGTAAGGCCGATTCGACGCCCAGAGCGGCACCCAGGTACACCGGGTTGGTTCCGGCGATGATGAGGGTGTCTACCTGCTTCTTGTTGATCGCTGTGACCAAGCCGAGAAGAGCTTTGAAGCCTGAGGCGCCGCGCAGGCTTCCACCAGGAACAACGGTTGTACCGATGTTGCCCAGCATCTCGTTGATCAGCAATGCCATGCTGTCGAGGGCCTTGGAACCGAAGTTGCCACCGCCGAAGACGGCGCTGCTTCCAGCGCAATCAACCAAGCGTTTGGCGACTAACTTAAGGTCTTCCAACGTCACGCCGGCTTGGGTGGCAATCGCACTGGCATCAAAGCCCTTGAGTTGGTTGACGATCGCCGGCTCCACTTGGTGCTGCTCGGCGATGAGCCTGGCGATGGCGCCAGCGACGTTAATCAACTCGTTTTGGCGCACCCGGAAGCGGCGGTCGGCGTTAGCGCCCGTGAGCGTCAGACGAGACTCAAAGACGGTGGTTGTGACCATCTTGTCGCCGCGGTTCTCAACGTTACGCGCCTGTGCCCAGTGGCTCGTAAAGCGTTCGGGGCTGATGAAGGTGTCAAGGAAGTCAGCGCCAAAGCTGACGATACAGCGCGCTTCGGCGAGTCGGTAATCCGGCAGGCCTGCAATGCCCATAAGGTCTTGACTGGCAGCGCGCAGGTTATCGTAGCCATCGGGCTGCCAGGCGATATGCATGTCGCTAACCCTAGTTCCGCCGGCAATTCCGCCTAAGAACTCATTGATAGCTTCTTGGGTTGCCCAGCCTGTCACAGGCCCGGTTAGCAGACGTGTCTTGCCGCCGCTGGCGCGCAGCGCATCGACCACAGCCTTGTCTAGGCTTGCCCAGTCGGTGGTGACCGCTTTACCGGCTTGAATGCGCGCAGGCCCCTCAGCACGATCTGGATCGTAGAGGTCGAGAATGGCCGCACCTTGACGCGCTGTGGTGCCGTTGACGCCATTCGGATGGCTGCTGTTGCCTTCGATATGGTTCGGCTTACCTGCACGAGTTCGAACTCGAGCCGGCACGCCGCCAATGGACGTGGCGTAGAAGTTCGCTTTACCCGGAATGATCGAGCCGTCGCGGTTGGCGTAGGGCACGATGGTTTCCGTGGGCACTTGGCAGCCGACGGTCGCGGTAAGGCCAGCGGCCGCTGTCGCTGCACCGCCGAGACGCACGAAGTCACGGCGGTCCATCGTTACGGACTGACCGTTGTCTGGGAATTCAACCTTGATCGTTTCGGCGCTGTTCAGGTCGCCATCCACGAGGGGGGCGGGGCTGATGGGGCGGCCGCTTTGGTCTGCGGTTTCGTTGTTGATGTCTTCGGCGCTTAGCCAGGAATTCGTGGTCATCTTCGTTCACCCTCCTAGCGGTGGCAGGTGGTGCAGTTTTGGGGACCGGCGGTATTGAGATGCGCCGATTTAGCATAATCGCTGTAGCCACAGACGCCGACTCCGTTGTCGGCTTCGCTGCAGGTCTGAGAGCGGCGGCAGTCACTGTCGGTTTGGCATTCGCCGCTGTGACGACTGCCCATATTGGCGAAGGTCGCATGGCGGATAAGTTCGTTGTCTACATTCCAAACCGGAGCGTTGATATAGCCAGGTTTCTGTCGGTGGCAGTCAAGACACCAGCCCATGTTGAACGGGACGCTAACTTTTACCTTATCCATATTCTCGACCGGGCCGTGACAAGTCTGGCAACTGATTCCGGCGGTCTTCACGTGGGGACGATGCGAAAAGTACACATAATCCGACGTGTCATGAACCTTGATCCAGCGAATCGGTTCGTTGTTGGCAAAGTGTTCGCGTAATTTGGTTAGGTGAACAGAGTCTTCGCTAGCACCAACCCGCCGTTTAACCTGATTGTGGCAGTTCATGCACACATTCAAACTAGGCACTGTCGCGTGGCGACCCTTTTCTGACTGCGTGTGGCAGTACTGGCAGTCCAGACCCATGTCGCCGGCGTGTAGCTTGTGGCTAAAGGGGATAGGTTGTTCCGGTGCATAACCGGAGCGCGGAGAAAAGCCTTGGCCAGCGAGATAAAAAACCTCACCAACACAGAGGAGCAGGGAAATTCCCAACAGGGCACGGATCATCGCACGAAACCCTTCTTCAGTGCTGCGCCCATGGGCGCGATAAGACTGAGGCCAAACCCTTGACAGAGTACACTCGGCTGGCCGCCTGGCGCCTTTATGTCACGACTTCGTCCGGTGGCAAGTGCTTCGCTAAGGTTTTTCGTCTGTAAGCAATATGACGATCTTCGTCAGCGCTTTGCTTCAGCGTCGATGGACCCCGACTTTCGTGCTGACCAGACGCTTTTCTGGTAAGATGCCGTGGAACAATCCGGCCCGAGTCTGGGCCATGGCCTGTGTTCGGTTGTCGGCAGTGCATCTCTTCGGTAGATGAGCCCAGAAGGGGACCTTCATGTTGTTTCGACTTAATCTGTGCATCCTTGCTTTGTCGTTGGGCCTATCTGGCAATGTCCAAGCCCAAGAAATTCCGGATCTCGCTATCCGCCAAGTGCGAACTCTCAACGACGATGGCGACGCGTCTGCGTTCGAGGCCACGTTGGTGCGGCTAAGCGGCGTCAGCACCACCGGCGGACGGCAGTTTGCGCCGACTTCGCGTTGCGACAACCCGCCGTGTACTCCCGGAGTCGGTTTTTATATCGACGACGGAGAGGCGGCGATCTTTGTTTGGTCCTACATCCCGAGTGCGGGCATTGAAAACGTGGAGATCGGTCAGCGCTTGCGCGTAAGTGGCCTGGTGCGAACCTTTAAAGGTCGTTTGATGCTCACCGATTTCATTGATCCCGCCTGCCAGGGTGAAAACCCGCCAGAGGGTTGCGATGATGGGAGTTTGCGCCGTTTAGCGCCGATCATCGAAGTTATCGATGCGCAAGCAGAGGTGCCGGCCCCTCTGCAGATGACCCTTCAGGGGTTCATGGACTTGGGCGATCAGGCCGAGGGGCGTTTGATCGCAATTGCGGCGGTCTTTTCCGACGACCTGTCGCAGCGCCTGCCTCGTTCCGGTACAGACGGTTCCTTTCAGTTGCACGATTCCTCGGTTCTTCCAGGCGAGGTGCCAGTCTCGTTGTACGTGGAAAAAACAACGGATATAAGTGGCGAAACCTGGCCTGAGCGCAGCCAAGCCGATATCGTAGTTATCGCCGATCAGTACTTTAACGGCGGCGGAGCGCCCGGTGACCGAGGTCGCCGTCTCCGCGCTCGGTCCTGGGCAGATTTCACAAATTTTCGACCGCGCGAAGATGAGCAATGGCCCCAACAACGAGTTGATATTGCCAGCCTTCGGCCCGTCGATGGCTTGGCGCACGGTGATTTCGAAGGGCAGCGGGTTTGGATCGAGGGATGGTTGACCACCGAACATACGACTTTCCGCGAGAGCCGAACTGGCGGTGTGGGTTTCGCGATGCAAGACGATAGCGGTGGAGTTATCGTGCGCAGCAGCGCAGTCGACCATGTTTGGGGGCCTGCGGCCGAGGGCGCACCCACTTGCCAAAGTAACACCGAATGTGCCGAAGGTGAGCGCTGCGGCCCGCGTAGCTTATGTCAGGCTGTGGTCGAGTTCGCCGACCTACGAAGTGGTGTGCGTGTGCGAGTTCTGGGGCGCGTCAACACCCACCGTGGAAGGCTTCTGTTGACGGATGCGCGCCTCGATGACCCGCTGCTAATCGAAGTCCTTGGCGCTGGCGGCGAGGGCGAGCCGGCCGAACGGGTGTTCGCACCGGTTGAGGTGACCACCGGCGAGCTGCTCAGGGGAGGGGAGCAGTATGAAGGAACCCTGGTTATCGTTAAAGAATTGCATCTTGCAGACGTAAACCAGGACTTACCCCGAGCCGGGCAAAACGGCCGCTTCAGTCTGGGCGACGAGGAAAGTTTACGTCTCGGGGTTCATGTTGAGCGCTTTGCCTGTCAGGACGACGACGGTGCGAAACTCTGTGTTAACCGCAGCACCATGAGCCTGCCGCCCGAGACCTTTAGCGGCAATGAACAATGGGACCTCTTTAAATTCGATTTAACCGGGGTTGCCGATGAGATCCGCGAAGGTGGTGGTGCCGGCGAGCGTGGTATTATGCCGCGCTTCCCAGACGACTTTAGCAACTTCCAAGATCGACGCCCGGCCGGTGATGTTCCTGACGCTGGGCCCGGCGGCCAGCCTCAGCCGCCCCGAGGTAGTGGGGGCTGTGCTTGTGGCGCTTCTGGAGTCGAGGGCTTAATGTTCTTGTTGTTGCCCTTCCTGAGACGCAGGCGCAGTTCTGCTTGCGCCAAACCGTAGAGGGCGTGCACAGGCAGGGCGCGCGAGCTAGTTGAGGCGCATCGCTTGGTTGGCCGAGTCATCACACTGGAGATCTTCATGCGTTTTGCTTGCATCGCTCTAGGCCTTGTCATGACCGCAGCTTGTGGCGGTAGCGAATTGGCCATCAACGGCGATGGTGACTTTGCCGACGCCGCGGAACAGTTTTCCGGTACTAGCTTTGCTTGGTGGAGGTCGGGAACTCTTCAGCGCGAAACCGGTCAAATGGAAGAGCATAAGCCTTCGTTGTTGGAGTTGCGCTTCACCGGAACGACGATGGACCCAAACCTAGACTATCGCTACGAGTCCCTGGAGCGGCGCGCCGAAACGGCAGCCAACTGGGCGCGTTCAGCACGCCTTGAGATGAGCGTGCGCTCGTTCTCTGATCTGGACGGCGATGGGCAACTCGACGAGCTTAGTACGGGTATTAAATATACGAATCGTGACCTCGAAGCGTCGTTGCGCCTATTTGTTGGGCGAGCTATCGAGACCGACGCACCCGTCCCTGGAGCGACCACACAAGCCGGAACTAAACTGACCTTCGAACTGGAGTTCACAGGGTTGGGTCGTGAGCATGGTGCCGTCGTCGCCGGAACCTTGAATGTTCAGGTGGAGCGCGATCCGGCTCGCGACCCCGATGGTGTGCGTGAAGGACAATTGGCCTTTGAATTTGAGATCCCAGTGGTTGCCGAACGGCTGGCGCAATGCAACGAAACCACTTCCTTTGGCGTCGACTACGAACGCTTTCGGGACTGGCCTTGCGAAGGCTCCGCACCATGATTCGCGGCTCTCTGCTGTTGTTGCTGCTCGGTTGCGGCAGCGAGGAGGTCGTCCCGAGCCTAGTCGAAGGCAAGCTCGGCTCGGTTCAGCTTACTCTGGGCGGCGGCGGCTGGGGCTGGGAAGAGTTTCGAGTTTCCGCCGGCAACGGCAACGAGTTTAGCCCGTACATTTTGCACCTCGAACTCACCGGCGTCGACTTTGACCCCGTCATTCCAATCGATGGGCTGGAGCTGGAGCAGCGCCATATTTTGGCGCAGCGGGTGGCTCTCGCCGACCGTCTCAGTTTCCGCCTGGCCCTCACCGGGGCTGACGATGACCTGCGCGCCGGAGGCCGGCGATATGAGACCTCGGACGGCGATGCGACGGTCGAACTGATGGTCGG
>JAPKCE010000093.1 GCA_028823075.1 Myxococcota bacterium | reverse complement strand
TACGTCAAAACCAGGCTGGGCGGTGGCGTTCATAAGTCGGTCGACCAATAATTTAAACGCCTGACGCCCCTGTTGTCCCTCGAAACCCATCTGCGCCAAAGCCACGCTTAGAGCGGGGTCCACGGCTAGGGCGGAAAGGTCGCGAAGCAAACATTCACCAGCCAAACCACAAGTCAAACGAGCGCCGCTCAGATCGGCGAGAAACGAGGACAGCGGCCGGCCCTCAGCACAGTCCGTGAGTAGGCCGCGCAGAGGATTGACGACGGCCAAGCGCTCGTCGGTGGCACTAAGAAAGTCGATGAACTCGAGTGCCAAAGCGCTGCTTTCTTGCAACTCAGAAACTAATTCTCTAGCGAAAGAAAACAGAAAACGAGGTGGAGACTCTCGGAGCAACTCCAGCGCCGCACCCAGCGCCGGGCGTAGCCGGTCGCCGCCGATATGAGCATCCACGGCCGGCACGTCACCGAGCAAAGCACCAAGCTCGGCGCCCACCTCACCGCGATGCAATAAATTATCGATGATCAAGGCCAGCGGCCGAATCCCCCCTTCGGCGATAGCGCGCTTGGTCCCGTTTAAAGCCTGATCCAAGGGAACGCATTGGGGCTGTGGCGGAAGCTGAGGCGCCGCTCCTTGTCCTAGCTGACAAGAACTCATCATGATGATCAGCATAAACAAACTCATCGACACCCCGCTTTGCACGATGCCAATAGGCAAAACTGGCGTGGCAATCCAGTCTGGACGGCCGGCCTGTTCAGGCTTTAGTTAGGGTGCCATGAAAGATGCGGCCAGTTTACGATACAAAATGCTCTGGTTGGCGCTGCCCATCGGTGTCTCGCTATGGCGCCTGATTGAATGGCTAATGCTCAGCTTGGGCAGTAGCTGGGCCTATTATCTTGGCGAGCCCTTTCCTATTTTTTGGATGTTCGTTCTGCTGCTCTGCACCGTGGCGATGACGAAAAACGTCGCAGAGGGCTGGCTGCGAGCCGGGCTGTTCGTATGGTTCGCCGCAATCTACGGCCTGTTGCCCACCCAAGCGGGATCGATGGCCGCCCATCCCGATTACTTTTTGGAAGAGGCCGTCGACCGGGTCAGCAACTCCATCTGGCAAGCTCGCCAAAACGGCAACCTTCCCGCCCACCCCATCGACCTCCAAAAATTGCTTCAACCCAACGGCAGTCTGCATTACCGCCGCGGCCTGGCACGCTCGGTAGCCCTCGAGCTGCGCATTGTCTCCCCGGCCTCGGGACCGGTAACCGCCCCCGCCGAACGCCCGGGCGTAATTCATTTGGCCGTCGAAGGCCCCGGAAAGCGCATGTGGATTAGCGCCACCGGGCTTGGCTTTGCTCGCTTCAGCGAGCCGACACTACTACCAGACCGCCAAGGCAGCGGCGCCGTGGTCATTGAAATTAAGGCAACGCGATGAAAAACTATAAAAGCTTTCAAGAGTTCTACCCATTTTACCTAAGTCAGCACCGCAACGGCGTCTGCCGAACGCTTCATTTTATAGGCACCAGCGGCGTCATAATTTTTTTCGTTGCGGCCATCGTTCTCGGCCGCCCAACGCTCTTTCTCGCCTGCCCGCTCATCGGTTACGGCTTCGCCTGGGTGGGCCATTTCATCTTCGAAAAAAACAAGCCCGCCACCTTCCAAGCTTTCGGCTGGAGCCTGCGCGGTGACTTCCACATGTTCGCCGATATGCTTGTCGGCAAGCTCCCGTTTCGCGGCGAGCTTCCCGAAGTCATGGGCGGTTAATTTAGGGTGCAAAGCTCTAGGGTCCGGTGATGGCGGCAGCCACGGCGCCAAAGACCTCGCCGCAACAGACGCGAAGAGCATTGCCAGAAATATCCCTATTTATCACGTAATAACAACGAAGTCAGAGTTCAAGCCACAGCTTGGCTAAACGCAGCAAAGTCTCTTCATCGTTGCGACTAGGGTCTTCGATCACCTGGTCGAGTAAGTGCGCGAGCAGCGGGCCGAGCCAAGGACCGGCCGGGCGGTCCAAAGCGGCGCTAAGCTGCCTTCCGTCGACAGCTAAATCCTTACGACTCAAAGCGGACCCTTTTTCGAGTTCAGCGCGCAAGCGCAACTCGACCTCATCGACATCGAGCAAAATACTCGCCACATCAGGGGTTCCCTTGGCGCGAATATCGGCGCGCTTGAGCAGTAGGTAATCATCGAGATTTTGCGGTTCTATTTTGCGCAGTAAGCGCCTTAGAGCGGCCTCGCTCCAATCATCGTTGGGATGCAGCATATGGGTAGCGACCAAGCCCTCAACACGGCGCCTTCGATGGCCAGAAAACCGTAAACGCTCGCCGATCTGGCGCGCCTGCTCTAGGCTTATTTTTTCATGCCCGAAAAATCGAAACTCTCCCTTATTCTCTTCATGCTCTTCGGCGCTGTGAGGTTTGCCAAGATCATGCATTAAAGCTGCCCAGCGCACCGCCACATGGCCGGACGGAACCGCATCGACCGCCGCCAAAGTATGTTGCCAACAATCAAAAGCGTGATGACGATTTTGCGCCTGCCCCACCAGCGGCAAAAGTTCGGGCAAGACGATTTCAAAAAATCCGCAGCGCAAGGCCAGGTTAAGACCGATACTCGGCTGCTCAGCACGTTCGAAAAGCAGCGAGAATTCTCGCTCAATACGCTCGCTTGCAATACCATGCAAAGCGCCATTAGTGGCGCTCATAATATCTTCCAAGCCCGGTGCGGGCATGAGGTGGTGGGTTGCCGCGAAGCGCATTCCCCGCAACAAGCGTAGGCCGTCTTCGCGAAAGCGTTCCTCGGGCTTGCCGACAGCGCGAAGTGTGCGCGTTTTCAAGTCTGCCAGCCCGTCAAAAGGGTCGACGTAACGATCCTCTAGAGGCTCCCAGGCAATAGCATTCACCGTGAAATCTCGGCGCGCTAAATCCTCTTCAATGGTGCTGACAAAGTTGACCGAATCCGGACGACGCCCGTCGCTGTAAAGTCCTTCTCGCCGGTAGGTGGTGATCTCGATGGGCTGTTCGCCTTCGACAACCGTAACGGTACCGTGAGCTATGCCGGTAGGGTACACCCGATCAAAAAGTGCCGTGACCTGTTCAGGGTGGGCAGAAGTCGCCAGGTCCAAATCACCACAAGGGCGACCGAGCAACGTATCGCGGGTCCATCCACCGACGACATAAGCGCTGTGGCCTGCATCTTTTAGGCGGCGGCAGAGCTTGCGCGCCAGCGCCCCACTCATGAAGGAAAGAGTTGCTCAGCGCGCGCTTTAAATTGGTTGAGCATGGCTGGAAAAGTAAGTTCGACAAGCCGCTTGGTGATAGCCCGCGGTACAAACACCCCAAGCCCAACATCCACGCCGTAGGTCGCTTCGCAGCGCCCATCGCCCAGGTCTTTAATATCCCAGCCACCGTCGTTATATTTGAACCACTTGCTCTGATGCAGGGTCCATTTAAGGCTCTCGTTTGGCTGGCCCACCAGGTTCAAGGTATAATCGATCGATTTGACCACCTTGATGGTGAACACGACTTGAGCATTACCGCCGTTGCGCGAGACCACGCGAATAGCGTCCACATCGTTGCAAAACGACGGATAGGACTCAAAGTCAGCCACCACCGAATAAAACTGCTCGGCACTGGTGTTGATTATAACGCTGCGGGTTGCTCCAGCCATGATTACTCCAAGGGTCGACGGGTAAAGTCGTGAATGGTTTCGATGCGGCGAACGGTTCCGGTGCGGCTGCGTAGAACCAGACTATGCGAAGTGGCGCCGCCGCCAAAGAAGTCGACACCCGGCAGCATGGGGCCATTGGTCACGCCCGTGGCGCAAAACAGCACATCACCGCTCGCGATCTCTTCGCAATTCCAGATGCGCGTCAGATCATTTTCAGAAAAACCCATGGTACGAGCTCGGACGATCTCCTCGTCGTTGCGCCATGCCATCCGACCTTGAAAGTCACCTCCCAAACAGCGCATCGCCACCGCTGCGAGCACCCCTTCGGGTGCACCTCCAGTGGACATGAAAAGATCGACGCCGCTGTCTTTTTTACACGTTGCCAAAGCAAAATTAACATCGCCGTCGCTGAACAGATGGACCATGGCACCGGCAGCTCGAAGCTCTTCGATCAGAGCTTGGTGACGTGGCCTCTCGAGCACCGCCACCGTGAGGTCGTCAACCTGACACCCCTTGGCATTGGCGACGGCTTTCAGGTTCTCAGTCGGGCTCTTATCCAGGCTGATACAACCTTTACCCACAGGTCCAACGGCTATTTTTTCCATGTAGGAATCCGGCGCGTTCATGAGGCAACCTTTTTTGCCTATGGCGATTACCGCTAGGGCGCCAGGCTTACCAAAAGCGCAAAGATTGGTGCCCTCGAGCGGGTCCAAAGCGATGGCCACTTGAGGGTCCCCAGGGGCGGCCCGGCCAACCTTTTCACCAATAAACAACATGGGAGCTTCGTCGCGCTCACCTTCGCCGATAACCACTTCGCCATCGATAGCGATGCCGTCAAAGGCGGTGCGCATGGCGTCGACCGCCGCTTGATCCGCGGCCTCTTTGTCACCTTTTCCGGTCCATCGAGCACAAGCTACGGCGGCGCGTTCGGTGACGCGCACCATTTCAAGAGCAAGGTTGCGATCCATTATAACTCCTTTGTCTCGACTGTTCGGTACAGCGACAGGATTTCGTACAGAGCGAGAGGCCAACGTTTCAAGGCACCGCTGCTGGTATCGAGCACAGCATGTTTGCTGCTGCCGGTAGCGAGCAGTTCCAGGCCGCGGCGGATTTCATAGGCAAAATCAATGGAGGCACGACCCATGACCGGGCTCCAACACACAATACTCAACAGGTCGTCATAGAGGGCGCTACGTTTGTACTTACAGGCCACCTCGGCCACCGGAAGCATCATGCCCTGCTCTTCAAAGCGTCCATAAGGTGTGCCCGAGGCACGAATCCATTCGTTACGACCGATCTCGAAGAGGCGCATATAATTGGCGTAGTATACCACGCCCATCTGGTCGGTATCGCCGTAGATCACGCGGTATGTCGAGCTTACACGCCGAGGCGACGACGCGCTCATTCTGGAATGCGCACCAGATCACGAAAGGCGCTGTAGCGCTCTGAAATCTGACCTTTATCCAAGGTTTTCAGACGGTCCAAGCTGAAGTCTTCGACAACAAAGCTGGCGGTCACCGAGCCTGCGACCGCGGCGCGGCGCAGCGTGTCTGCATCGTTGCGACCACTTGCGGCGAGAAAGCCGAGAAAGCCGCCGGCGAAGGAGTCGCCCGCGCCCGTGGGGTCGACGACGCGCTCGAGCGGCATAGCGGGAACGGCAAAGATTCCATTCTCGCCAAAGATCAAGGCGCCGAATTCGCCGCGCTTAATCACCACGGTTTTGGGACCCATTTCTCGAATCTTTTCGGCAGCCAGCACGACGTTGTCTTCGCCGCTAAGCAACTGCGCCTCTTTATCATTCACAAAGAGCAGATCAACGCGTGCGATAACGGCCTTTAGCGCTTCAAGTTTGCCCGGGATGACATCTTGAATCCAAAAATTCATAGTATCCAGCGCCACCAAACGAGGGTTGCGGATTTGGTCCAAGACCTGTCCCTGCAAAACCGGGTCGATATTAGCTAGAAAGACGTAATCGCTGTCTTCGAAACCCGGCGGCAGTTGCGGCTTGAAATGCTCAAAGACGTTGAGTTGAGTATCGAGCGTCGTCGCCTCGTTGAGGTCGTCGTAACGCCCCTCCCAACGAAAGGTTTTTCCAGGCTGAGTTTGCAAGCCTGCCGTGTCCACACCGCGCGATTGAAGCTCCGTGATATGGCTCTCAGGAAAGTCGTCGCCGACCACCGCCACCAAGCGTACAGGCACAAAGAAAGAGGCAGCTGTGGAGAAGAAAGTAGCTGAGCCACCGAGTACATCTTCACGCCGACCTGCGTGGGTTTCTACGGTGTCAAAAGCCACCGACCCTACAACCAACAAACTCACGTTATTTTTCCTTTACGGATACTAGCTAGCGCTCGCTAAGCGCCACAAATTTTCGATGATTCGGCCCCGTATATATCTGCCGAGGGCGACCGATGGGCTGCTGTTGTTCGCGCATCTCTTTCCAATGAGCGATCCAGCCGGGCAAACGGCCCATGGCGAACATCACGGTCATCATATCCGCCGGAATCCCGAGAGCTCGGTAGATAATTCCGGAGTAGAAATCGACGTTCGGGTAGAGTTTGCGCTCGACGAAATAGGGATCTTGTAAAGCCGCCTCTTCGAGTTCGCGAGCAATATCCAAAAGCGGGTCCGAGATGCCCATTTTCTTGAGCACGAGATCAGCCTTTGACTTGAGGATACGAGCCCGGGGGTCGAAGTTTTTATAGACCCGATGACCAAAGCCCATGAGCCGAAAGGGATCGTTTTTATCCTTAGCGGCTTCGATCGCTTTCCTCACATTGCCACCGGCGAGACGCACCTCTTCGAGCATGGTCAAAACGGCCTGATTAGCACCACCGTGACGAGGTCCCCAAAGGGCAGAAATACCAGCGGAAACGCAGGCGTAAAGTGGCGCATGACCACTGCCCACCAAGCGCACGGCCGAGGTCGAACAATTCTGCTCATGATCGGCGTGCAAGATGAGCAGAGTATCGAGAGCGTCGCAGATATCGTCGTCGGCGAGCCAGTCTTCGGTTGGGAAACTAAACATCATGCGGAGAAAGTTTGCGGGGTAGCGCAGGTTGTTGTCCGGATAGATGAAGGGCTGGCCCTGACTCTTTTTATAAGCAAAAGCTGCCGCGGTTGGCAGCTTGGCGAGCAGGCGATAAATATCGATCTCGACGGCAGCGGGATCATCGGGGTCGCCATGCTGGTAAAACGTGGAAAGCGCCGCCATAGCTGCTGACAAAATGCCCATGGGATGCGCATCTTTGGGGAAAGCATCGAAAAAACGTTTGAGATCTTCATGGAGCAAGGTGTGGCGGTTGAGCTCACGTCGGTAGCCGTCGAGCTTGGTCGCATCCGGCAACTCACCCTTGAGCAACAAGTAGCAAACTTCCAAGAAACTACAGCGCTCAGCGAGGTCTTCGATGGCATAACCACGGTAGCGTAAAATACCGTTGTCACCGTCCAAAAAAG